>JAWAXJ010000035.1:0-8775 GCA_038896955.1 Desulfurococcaceae archaeon | reverse complement strand
AGACCTTACCCTGCAGGACAGCATAAATAGAGCGACAAAGTGGATTCGTAGCCCGCTTGATTCAAGAGAATCGGTTAGGCGTTTAGCTATGTCTGCCGCTACCTTTGGGCCGAACTCGTTTGCTAGATCCTCAACGAACTTAAGTATGTAGCCCGTGGATTTAACCGGATCCAGGCTCCTTTTAACCAACTCGTCCAAGTAGCCGAATTTTTCGGCGTAGTATACGTTGGGGTAGTTCTTCTTGACGTAGTCAACCATATCGTATACGGCAGACGAAAACTTGTTCATTGTTTCCACTATCTCGATCAGCATGTTTCTAACCGTGTCGCGCAGATTGGCGAGCTCCTTGATGCTCATTTTCGATAGCTTCGACATGTCGATCTGAATACCCGTCGCCCTTTGAAACTCGAGCAGCATGTCCCTGAAGAAGGCTAGGGAATTATACGCTTCGTCTATGTCGAGACCGGCGCCGAAGGCGAGCGCCTTAATAGGTTTATCCTTAATGTCCTTGCCGGACCTGATTAAGTCGTTCAAGGAGTCCCGCATAGACCTGAAGACGGGGTCAACCTCAAGCAGGTAATTCCTGATTGCAAGCAGGTAGTTTATACCTTTCCTGTCCCTAACATCCTCCAGGTTTTTAAGGATCTTCGATATATCGTCCCCCCAGGCGTAGACCAGAGTAGCCAAGGCCTTGACCTTGCTCAGAAACGCGTGGAACTTTGGCGCTAAAACATCTGAAAGCATCTTTATTGCCTGCGCGGGGAGGGCCGCCAAGCCCTTAACCATAGATCCTATGAGGCCGGGCGTTATATTCCAGATAAGAAGCAAACGCAATATACCCATCTTTACCGCCGGGCCAACTATGTAGTCTATGACAAGGCCGAGCGGATCCGCTTGGAGGATGTTTGTAATAAGCGCCTCGAGCTTGACAAGCCCCGGCATCTTGAACTTCGAGGCGAGCTTGGTGGCTATACCTTTACCGATCTGCGCCAGGGCTATAAAGCCTATAAATGATCCGGCGAACCGCGCTGGATCGGAGGTAACGGCCTGGTAGAGCGGGGTTAAAACAACCTTGGCTACGCCAACCAGGTCGCCCTGCGCCAGCTTTCTGAGGCACTCGTTTGCCCCAGACAATATGTACTGTAGCTCCTGCCAAGCCTCGTACGGTTTAAGCAGGGCTAGTGTGGAGCCCGCCAACCCCTCCCAGAAGCTTGAAGCTACCTGACCCATTACCGGGATCCTTGATAGCCAGTCGCTTACCTGCTTAATGCCTATCTTTATGTACTTCTCGAGGGGGGCTAACACGGGTACGTTGAGGTACGGCTTTGCGTACTCTATTCTAACCTCGTTCGTTTCGCCCGCGTTCAGTATATACTCCAACCTAACGTCCTGCGACACCAGCCCCGTTTTGAGGTCGGACAAGTACTTGTAGTAGCTTTTATACATGTTCTCGCTAAACTCTATCATTTTTTTCGCTTCATCCCCGAGCGTGGCCACCAAGCTGTTGACAAGCGATTTGTCGGCGTGGTACCTCCTGATCTCGTTTAGACTCAGGACGGCTGTCCTCCAACGCGACGATATCTTTCCTGATTCCTCTGGGTGTTGCAAACCGTCTTTAAGTAGATTCAGGATCTCCTTAACGTTTGTTTCGATGTCGCGGGCGTATAGAAACAGGTTCTCGATGTCCTTGTAGTATGCGTACACCTTCATCAGGTTCTTCTTGTATTCGTCAACCGGGCGCCCGTACATCCTGCTAAGCATGTCGAAGCTAGACGAGTACCTAAGCGCGGTATCCTGAGCCGATTTAGCGGCTTTGAGCCAGGTTGATATATCTGCTTCGCTCGGCGAAAAACCCATAATTTTGGACATATCCCTAGTGAACTCGAGCTGTAGGGTCATCGCGTCGCGCGTGAACTCGAACGATGATAGGATCTGCTTGAACAGGTCAAGCATGGTTATCCTATTCCTGGCGCCGCCTTCAAGGACCTCTACCTCGAACCTTGACAGGCTGTTTCCGTACATGCTGATGACGTACCTGATGATCGACATAGTTACGCCTAGCTCCTTGATGATTTCCTCGTAATCGCGGATGATTTCCTTGTAATCACGCGGCCCGGTGAGTTCAAGCTTCTGCATCAATCTGTTGAGGCGGGCCATCGGCTCGGAGACTACCTCCAAAGACCTTATCAGCATGTTTAAATCCATAAGCTTGCCGTTTAGGCCACGCGCAACCGCGGCGGCAAGTAATCTATTCGCAAGCTCCACCGATTTAGGGTCGCCTGAGAAGAATCCCGAGGCAACGGCTTTGTGCACGGCGTTGACGAGCGCGTCCCTTTGGTTCGATGCGAGGGTGTCGACGGTTACGCCGTACCTGGCCAGCTCCTGGGTAAGCGGTGTGCTGGGCGCTAAACCGAACAGCGAAGCTATGTCCTCTAAGCTGGCCATGAACGCGAGCCTGTAGGAGGCGTAGAAATATATGGACTCGGGGAAGTCGTTGAAGTAATGCGTAAGCTTCGCAAGCCTGCTTGGCAACTCGTTTACATTGCAGCTCAGCTGGTTGCATGCGCTCAGCACGTCGGCAACGGCTTGGGCGTACAGAGCCATTCTTCTGTAGAACGCAAATTCGTTCTCTATATCTTTTCTAGCCTGGTCAACGCTTGTATCTAAACCGTTTGACAAGGAGTTGACGTACCTGATGATCGCTAGCGTGCCTACGTGTGGATAAAGGGAATCAAGGGCTTCGAGGATAGCCTTTGAATGAGTAGAGATAGCCTGGCTGTTGCCCTCTTTTAACGCCTCGTTCAGCTTGTTTATCGAATCGGTTAATGCGCTAAGCCTTGGCTCTGCCTCAGCTATGTATAGCGCTACAGCGGCTAGGTATGTGCCTAGGTTTAGGTTGCCCACGGTTATGGTTGACCCATCCTTCTTGGATACGACCAGCGGCAACGCGTTGAGTAGCTGCCCATAGTTTGCCAGTATTTCGCGTAGCTTAGGCGCGTCTTTCTTGCTTATCGCTTCGCTGATCTGGCTAAATATCTGATCCAAGACGTCGTTCACGAGGCTCTCAATGGCCTTCGACGCTTCGTCGGCCACGCTCTGCTCGACCTTTTCATCGACTAAGCCGTACAGCTTGGCCATGCTCATAAGCTCGGAAAGATCCTTCTCGCCAAGCTTATCGGAGTAGCTAATCATTACGGCAACAGCGTTCCTCAGCGCATCGGCGTACCTATCGCCTAGGGCGCCCCGCAACCTTTTTATGAACAGAAAGGCGTCTGCGTACCTACCCTCGTTGCAAAGCTCGTACACCCTGTATGGCGCAAGCTTGGGCAAAGCCGTTGCCAACGCTTTTGAAACCAGCTCGCTTCTATCCGCAAGCTGCTGCACATCCGCTATCAACTCGATCTGGTTGTACAGTAACCAGAAGATCAGCTGCTCGGCGAGCGCCTGCGCCTCGATTGGCTTGCCGTCGGCTGTTCTAATCAGGGCCACGATGCTGGGTCTAGTTGCAAGCAACCTGAGGGCATCAAGGTACCTGCCGCTATCCACCATCTTTGCTAGCTCAACGGCAAGGGAAAAGTCGTCGAGCGTTGCCGCAGCATCGTCCATCTGCAAGCCGGGCGGCAGAGCAAGGGCCGCTAGAGCCTGCTCTGCCTTGATGCCGCGCTTCTCAACCTCAGACAGTATATCCCTGAGCTCGGGCGACGAAGCGTAGCTGGATAGGCACGTAACATCGTCGGAGGTTAGGCACCTCAATATATCGGTGTATCTGTTTTCAGGCAAGCTACCTACCTATGAAGTTATTAGCTTTGAAGGTTATAAATGTATACACCGGTGCGAGCATGCTTAGATCGGTAGCCGTTTTGATTACCCTGCTGGCAGTATTCGCATCGGCTTCGACGCCAAGCGTTGAGGAGATAAGGGATTACTACGACGACGGGTTATGCGCGTGCGCGACTAGCGGGTACATAGAGGACGGTGCGCTTGTGATACATAGACCGGGCAACGCAACTGGGTACGCTGTTTACAGCTCCACGCTTCCGCAGGTAGAAGAGGTGATACTGAAGACATCGCTGTTCATAGGGAACGGTAGCGTTGCATCGGTTTGGATAACACCTTCGTTCAACGGTGTTCCGCAAACGATAGACCTGACGATGTACGCGTCGGCTAGGGGGGTGATAGTGTCTGTTACAAACGATATGTACGTTGTCGGCATAAGCAACGTTAACGCTATTACCCGCTTCACGGTTCTAGCCACGGGGGCGCTTGGGTTCTCGAACTACAGGTCCCTAACCGTGTACGTAGCGCGGATATCGGAGCACCTATCGTACCTGGAGGTGTACATAGACGGATACAAGGTGTACTCATCGACTGAGCAGATCAACGCGGTGCAGTTCCACGAGCCAAGGAGCGTCGCCATACTGGGGGGCTCGGCGCGGGCGCTCGATGAGACAAGAATCGACTACACAATCATAGTGTTCAACTCCGTGTCGTCGAAGTTTATCAAAGCCCCTGAGCTCGAGATGGAGATACTAAGGCTCCTGCCAAGCGTTGGCGTGTTCATCCACAACCGAACTCACCTGATCGTATCGTATAGCTGCTTCTACGCGGTGTCTAGGAACGAGTGCAAAAACTATACGCTAGTCATATACGACGCCGCAACCGGCTCCGAGATAGCAACCGTGCACCTATCGCCGGACGACGCGTGGGAGCCGATAAGCAACGTTCTCGTGATAACCGACTACGTTAACGTAAGCGGCTTCGATACGATAAACATAGACTTGCTTGAGGGCGAAAGCGTGGTGGCGAGCGGCATGATATCGATGCCCAAAGCGTCGATCCTCTATCAAAACGAGTACACGGCGATTTTGGTCACGTTAATACCTGTGGCGATAGTTGTTGCCCTGGTTATTAAAACGGGTAGCATGACATCCGTTGGCCTTGGCATGGTAGCGAGCGGAATAATAATAATCCTGTTGCCGTGGATAGGCTTAACATTCGTCGGCGTGTACGCCCTTGGGCTGCTGCTCCTTATGATGGGTATTCTGGTGCTGACGCTCTACAGGTCATAAATGCTTATTAGTTTTGCTAAGCAAAAGAATAATAGCTGGGTGAGTGCATGGCGTTCGTGTTCTCAGGCCTGGAGAAGGAGGAAGTCAAGAAGAGGAGGGCGATTAGAAGGGAGGGGCAGGCGGTAAAAACGGTTGAAGCAACCCCAAGCCAGGCAAAAACAGGAACTGTTAAGGCAACCGCCCAGCCCACCCCCGCTAGAGAGGAAATACTTGAGGAGAGGAAAACCCATGTCATATACCAACCGCCGTCGGGGTATGTACAGCAGGAGAAAAAAGATGTCAAGTACCTGTACGTGTGGATGCAACCGCAGCTGGACATATTGAAGGTGAGGCTAGAGGAAGACGGTGCAGTTATATACGCTACGAACAATACGAACAACAAGTACGGCTTCTACGTGGATATGTCGACCGCCCCATACGAGCTCATAGACATATTCGTAAACCCAGGCGAAACAAAGGACCTTGTAAAGCTAAGGAACCCGGGCAACATAAGGTTCTACTACACAAAAACATCGGGCGACTGCAAGTACCTCCCATTGAGTATGTTCTGCTGGAGCACACCATACGAAATAGAGACATTCAAAAGTCTACCGGAATGCTTCGTCGAATGCTACTTCGTAGATATAAAAGTATGGTGGGTATAAGTAACCAAGCGCAAACAAAAAGGACAGCAAAAATGACAACGATGAAAAAATACGTAGCGCTACTAGCAACACTAACAATACTACTAACACTACCAGCATACACAAGAACGCAGCAACAAGAACCAACAGTACTGAGGTACCGCGGCTTGGTGCAACCGGGCGACACATTCGCACCACACCTATACGATCTATCGTTTAACGGGGTGAACCAGTACGCAGAGGTGCCTTCGACAATCATACGCCCCGGTGCGACTAGCCTCACCGTGCTCGCGTGGTGCTACTTCAGGAGAATACCGTGGGAACCGATGTCAATAGTCAAGCAGGGGGAGGGATACGTCTACGGAATGTACCAGATATACACACAGTACAACAACATTTTCAGGGTTGCGCTTAGGGGGCTCGGAGGCGAGTGGACAACTCCATCAACTAGCCCGATATACACGGGTACGTGGTACTTACTCGGCGTGAGGTACGACGGGTCGGAGGTCAGCCTGTGGATCAACGGGGACAAGAAGGCTTCAGCACCGTATACAGCACAGATCGGTGTAGAGCAACCTACTAGGATAGCGCACCCATACGGTGTGTCAAGTATATACATGAACGGGCTCGTGGGCGCCGTGCTCGTATACAACAGGGCTCTCGCGGTAGTCGAGATGTCTAATTCCGTGGTAGGCATTGTGAACGCTAGCGGTTTGAGGCTGTTTTTTGACCCGACGTTCTCAGATGGCTCTAAATATATCGATTTAAGTGGTAACGGCAACAACGTCTATCCGTACAACGATCCGGGTAGGGTTCCTGCCGAGAAACCGTTCCTGTGGGTTGTTAGGGGGTTGTACGGCGACGGTAGGGTTAGGTTTAGGTTTGTTCCGCAAGGTTGGCACGTTGTTGTCCGCGACGCTACCGGTGCGGAGGTTCTGCACCTGGACACCAGGTACCTTTTGGCTAACGCCGCCGGGTTTGTCGATGAGGTTAGGCTTGATATAGTGGTTCCCGGTGTCTACGAGGTTGTTCTGTCGAGCGTCTACCCGCTTCCGGGCGAAGCAGTAGTTGGGTTTGGTGAGAGCTTGTTTATGTATTCCCTTGCCGGTGCTTGCATTGTTTTGCCGGTTGTCGTTGCCTATTCTAAGCGGTTCGAGTTCTCGGTCGTTGTTTCGTCGCTGTATATGGTTGCCGTCCTTGTTTACATCGCTTCGGGTGCTTTTGTTGATACGTGGAGCGTTGCGCTATCTATGGCCGGCTTCTCCACGCCCTTGCTGTTCCTGCTGTCCATGGCGCTCCACAGGGGGGTTAGGTTTGAGCCGGCGGTGGTTGCTAGCCTATCGCTCGCGGCCGTTATTCATTTGGTGTCCACCGGTATAGCTGTTGGGTACGGGTTCGTACCGCTTGAGCTGGGAACCGTGTACGTATCCACCTCGATGCTTCTGTGGATAGCGCTAGCGCTGCTCAGCTCGATTAGAAGGGGTTTGAGGAACGTTAGGGGGGCGTTTATCGTTAGGTGATCAGCTTATTTTAACGAATAGTTGCTGGTCCCCTGCGGCGGCGGTCTTGCCCTCCGATGCTCTGCACGCTGTTGCAACCCTTATGTTGCCGGATGTGTATATACCTATGCAGAGCTCGGAGCCATCGTCTGCTGTAAACCTGAGCTCTGTAACATCGCCTGCGCTGGCTATGCGGCACGAGGTTACGTACTCGGTTCTGCCTATGAGCGGGTCGACGCCTATGGCCAGGGCCATGACCAGCCTGAGCAACGCTATCTCGTTGCTCGAGCACAGCTTGGAAATAGCGCTCTCGACTATGTTATCGCCTACTAGGTTCTGAACCAGGTACGCGACGAAGTTCCTGCTGCTTTCGAAGCCCATAACCTTGATTATGCTCTCGATAAGCGTATCGTGTGATCTGTGGTGATGGTACGACACGCTAGTCACCCGCCAGGATCTCGTATACAAGCGATACGAGTAACACTATGGCGAAGCCAAACCTGTCGACGAGCACGGTCTTAATCCATTTAATAAGGGCCGTTAAGGTGCCGTAGAGTGCCTGCATAACGCTTGGTTTGCCAACCCCCTCCTCCACGGACGTCGACAGCGAAGATACTGATTCAACCATGAACGTGAACACGGTTGAAAACAAGCTGAAGAACAGTACAACGACGACCGCCACGAGAAATATCCTCCCGGGCGATTGCGCTCCAGGCTTATCGGACATTTTTTCACCAACAGGTTTAATAGCCTCGAAAATTAATAAACTTAATGTAGCCTAAAAACCTGGGGATAAGATGAGAATACTAGACTACATAGCATCGGGCTTCACCCTAGCCATTTTCTTCGCCGTATTCGTGTTCACGGTAGGCTTGATATACGGTGTAATGGCTATGGTTACGGGTCAGCTAATAGACGTTACAAGTTTTATTGTCACACTAGGTTTGGTGGCGGGCCTGGGCTTCGTTGGCTTCGTCTTCTTTGACTACGTATACGACCTGATAGTAGGTGAAGAATGATGAGGATCCTGGCGTACCTAGTACTGGTTCTAATCCTGGCGTCGCTTGTTGTAACCATGGTGATCGTGCTCGGCTGGATAGAATCACTTATATCGTCGACCTGGTCGGAGACGAGAAAAAACTTAACCAACGAAACAACAGACGTGGTTAACCAGCTGATCAACGCGATGGCCGGCGGCAAGGAATATGTTTACAGGGGCGTTGAAATCGGATTAATAATAGCGTTTATAGCGCTTATCATAGGTGTTTTCGCTTACTCTAGGAGGAGGTGAATATGAGCATAGAGTACCTGTACGAAATAAACAGGGGGCAGACCCACGTATTCGCGTACCTGATACTGGAGGATTTGAAGAAGCTGAACAACCCGCTTACACCTGTCCCGGAGAAGATATCGATCGCAAGGACGTGGGCCGGCATCATATGCAGGCTTGGTTTACGCTCAACGTGCGTGGAACCGGATAGCGTTACATCAGATGAATCGGTTATAAAGTCGGTTGTAGACGAGATGATAGACTTCGTGGCGCGGGAGATAAAGGGCGCTTTAAGGAGCTTGGTTAAGGGCTTG
>JAWAXJ010000034.1:0-9001 GCA_038896955.1 Desulfurococcaceae archaeon | reverse complement strand
GTACCTAGGTTCAATGAAGCTTGCCAGCGGTATTGCTTCTGATAAAGGCTTACCAGCTGCAGCAGCGATCCTCATGGCGATCTCAGCGGTCTCATCCGTGGTGAGCACAACGTTGGTTTGCAATCTACCATACTCCTTGTGGATCACTTGAACGGGTTTACCAGGCATCACGTGAACATTGATTACATTGGGGTCAGCCAGAAACGCCTCGAGGACACCGTAACCAGCGTACTGTCTCTCAACAATGTGCTTCAACCTTGGATCCCTGATCCTGTCCAGGAAATCAGATATAGAAACATCTCCAACAATAACATCGTAGAGCTTGTCTCGGAGCTTCTCGATCTCCTTTATAAACTTTTCATCCATTACGGCAACATCGTAGATCACGTAGAGATTATTTGATATGCAAACACGGTACAACGGCTCTTCCGACGAGGGAACACTGTACTCCACAGCGCAGGAAAGATCATTTGGTTTCTCCAAAAGTCTCAGTTTGATTTCTATCTCCACGGTCACTAGCTGTACCCCGGGTACAGAGTAATCGCATCTCTGGGTTAAAAGCGCTCTTAATAAACCCGATGGAAGGTACACATCGCGTGGAGCACTACCATATGTAAATTCTGTCACTCTGAACTCTCTACCGTGTGTAGCTCATCTTATAATGTAGGCGAGTGCGTACTTGAGGACTATCAGTCCCTTGTCGAAGAATAGTACAGCATCGTAGCTTTTACCCTCGGAGAACAAGTGTGGAACATTCTCACCTGTGATCTCGGCTACAACATAGCTGGTGCTACCAGGGTATACTAATCCATCTTCACCTATGTTCACGAGCTTTAAGGTGACCACTAAGCCTTCGACTGGAGTAGTGCAGCTTCTCGGTGATACTGTGCAGGTTATGGCTCCAAGCTCGGTGTACAAGACTATTCTCTGTAGCACTACTGGTTCACCACGCTCGTGCATGATCTTAACCTCAACAACAGCGTTCTCGAATATCACTCGTGCATCAGCGATACCGGATATTACTGGTACTCTGTTGATCTCGCTGACTATGTAAACGTAGACGAAGAGTGTGCTCAGTATTACTACGGCGAACATGAGGCTCGCGATGAAAGCTAGAATAGGGTACTCAACAGCCATCTTTGCACCACCTAAGGCACGATACCAGGGGCTACAACCTGTGATAGTACCAGGCTTGTGCTCAGTATTGCTAGTAGCACAAGCATTGTTCTAAACCCGTACAACGGAGAACCACCTCTCATTTTTCCAACGATGATCGAGAGGAATAGCAATGCTAGGATTACAACACACCAGAGCACATCGTACGTGAGCGGGTTGAACCTAATGTACGCTTCTACGTTGACACTCCAAGCTCCCTGAACAGAAGCTTTTCTAACGAGGTCTAAGTACTGCGAGAACAACCCACGAATGTATCCTATGAACCAGCTGAGCATACCAACGAGTCCTAGAACCATGAGTTCCTGAGTTCTCGAAACACTGTTGAGCTTGGAGTAAACGTTTATGAGGTGTTCGTAGGAGGCTGCAAGCTCCTTGATCATCTCGGGCTTAGCTCCCAGCGATAAAGAGTAGAGGAGCATCTCGACGAACGCAGCGTGGAATAAGCTGGGTGCATCTCTTATTAAATCCGCTTTCAGGTAGTCTGATGTCTGTGCTAATACTACTTTGCGAGTAATGTTCTCCACGTCTCTTCCGTACTGAGGTGCAAGTCTCTCCATAACTGAGAGAAGGTTTTCACCGAGGCTGGCTGATACTGTAGCTGCATCAAGAGTCATTCTAATGAACTTATCGTATGTTCTGGCTTTCCTAAGCCATAGCTCAGAGTACGTTGTTACAGGTGCAACAAGTAGCAATGGTATAACTGAGAGCGTGAGTACCATGAAGGATGTATCCTTCGTGGCTACAATGTAAGCTCCCGTTGCAATCGCTAGTGTAGCTACTACAGCGTACACGGATAAACCAAGGTACAGTAGAATTCTCGGTGGTGTTATCTCAAAGGCTGAAGGATATATGCTGGAGGTTACAGCATACACCACGAAGAAGAACAGAGTGAAGAAAGCTAGGGGTAAAACAAGAACTGTTAACAAGTCACCACCGTACAGTGGAGCTACTATGACCAGTAGTATAGGTATAAACAAGTAGACGAACATTAGTACTCCGTTTATAATGGTTAGTTTTTCCACGAGACCAGAGAGTCTTGCCTCGAGCTTAGCGTAAACTTGTCCAAACGCCTTATCAGCAACCTCCTTGACTGTTCCAACGGATACAGCCACTGTGATCATTCTCCTGAATATGTCTCTAACGGTTGACGATGGGTGCTTTTCTGCTATAGCACTCATTGCTGTAATCAAAGATGTTCCCAGAACAGACGCGTACCTAACAGCACTCCTGATCTCATTGGACCACGACTTTAGCACCGAGCTCTTTTCAACAGCTTTGAGTATATCGTAGAAGGTTAAATGCGTTGAGCTTAAAACCTTGACCATGAGTAGCAGAAACGGTAGTTCAATCTCAGCACCGGTTTTCCTTGAAGCAACTGTGAACTTCACCTGTAGCATGGGTAGAACTGATGTAGCAGCGAGCAGAAGAGCAATGACAAAGGCTATCAGAGGTAGCCACAGCGGTATGAAACCGTAGGCAAAGTAGTACACTATACCAATAGTTGCAAAAACCAGTGCTAGGTAGCTTGCTACTTGCACCACCACTGCGTAGAGAGCTGAGAAACGAGGTGAGGGTGCTCTACCAGTGTAGAGTATTCTGCCCATCGATACCTTCTCTGATAAGCTTGCGAAGAAGTCGAACATGTAGCTGTGCAGGTACGTAGCTACAAGTAGAAGTAGTACCACGGGATAACCGTAGAAAACCGGTACACCAGCGATTCTTAGGAGAGCTCCAACTGTGAAGGAAACCACAACTAGTGTACCAAGTGGTATCCAGCCTCTATACTTTGCTCTCAAGCTTCTCACCGAGCATGCTGTACAGTAGGTTCGAGAGCTCACAAACATCAGGTGATTCCAGTGATGAATCCTGCTTCTTGGAGTTCTCGTATACTTCCATGATCACCTCTAGCATTGCTCTGTACTCGCGTTCAAGGTCCTCAATGCTTACACCGTGGGATAATGCTACTCTCCTGAAGAACGGGAACTTCCCTACGGGGTTTTCTATCTCGGGGTTTCTGTAGGTGGTGTCGGTTTTCGGGTCGTAGAGGAAGAGCGGGTAGAGCTTAAGCTCGCCTGAGTTGGGGTCTACGTCGTGGATGTAGACCTCTGTTCTTCTCACAAGCTTGTCTTCTCTTCTCAGCGGTATAGTCTTCACGAATACGTTGAGAAGTTTGAGTGCTTGTGGGTTTACACTTATTGGTGGTGTTGTAAGCCTTAGGAGAGCTGATTCCGGGGAGTCGGCGTGGAAAGTTGTTACTGCTCCATGACCTAGCAGTATTGCTTGAGCCCAGTCTCTAGCCTCTTCGCCTCTAACTTCTCCGACAACAACGTAGTCTACTGAGAGCCTTACGGCTACCTTGAGTAAGCTGAAGACTGTGATCGGGTTTTCAGCTGACTCCCGAGTCGTGGTTCTAGTCCAGTAGGGTGTACAAAGCCTTATCTCGGGTGCATCCTCAATGGTTATAATCTTGGACTTCGGTGGAACAAGGTTCAGTACAGCTGTAGCTAGAGTGGTTTTACCACTCATCATTTCACCAACGATCATCACGGGAACCTTGTACTTGAGAACAAGCCATAGGAAAGCTGCTTCTTCAGGTGTAAGAGTACCAAGGTCTATCAGCTTGAGTACACTCCAGGGTTTCTTGGGTTGTTTTCTAATATCAACAGTCATAGATCTCCTCAGTGTAACATCCGATAGGTATACTACGGATACTCTTGCTTCATACCTTGGCTCAATGAAGCTTGCTAGTGGTGTTGCCTCCGAGATGATCTTCCCAGCTAAACTAGACATTCTCATAACGAGCTCTCTGAGCTCGTCTTCGCCTAGTACAATGTTCGTATCCATGTCTCCGTAGACTCTGTGGGTGATTCTAACGGGTTTGTTGACAAGTACGTGTATGTCTACGACGTTTTCATCCATGATCAGCGCTTCGAGAACACCGTAGCCGAAGAGCTGCCTCTCGAGCAGATGTCTTACGGGTTTCTCAGCTTTTTCAATAACCTTGGCAATATCCCTTTCACCAGCTGTGAAAACTTCTCTGAGGTACTCTTCAGCTTTCTTCTCTATGACCTCCAAGGGTTGTGTTGCAACAACCTTATCGTACACGATGTACTCTCGTTTTGGTGTAATGCAAACTGTGTAAAGATCCTCCAGGTCGTACTGAGCTGTGCACTCGATAGTTCTCGGTGGTGGTATGATCTTGAGAGCAGGTTTAAACGACACTAAGCTATCACCACTTCAAGTACTAGCGAGATCAGTGTTAAAGCAAGATAGCATACAATGTAGGTGAGTGAGTAGTAGTACACGTAGGGGTAGTTGGGAACAGAGTATACTATAGTGTAGTCGTTAACGTTATCAAGGATCTCTCTGAGCTTTTCAGCATTTCTCATCACCTCTCTGGGTATAACACCGTAGTTTTCAATGTAGATCGGAGTTTCGTACCTAAGTAGGTTGCTTACTTTGAAGTCCACAGCGTATCTTAGTCTTGCCCGGGTTTTTCCAAGACCCTTAAGGTAGACAACACCTGTTGTTCTTCTGTACTTGTAGAGCAGGTACGCTGAAGAGGTGAGTATAGCCAAGGGTGCTACGAGTCCAAGGTACCTGAAGAAGCCTATGAACACGTACGGTGATGTGAAACTACTAGTTGCTATTACAGCAATATCGCTTTCACCGATGAACCCCGTGGAGAAGTAAACAAGTAGTAGAAGGAGGATCAAGCCGGAGACCACAGCGTAGGCTAAGATAACCTGGTGCAAATCACCGGTGATAAGCCTGTAGATCATTGATGCGGTGGCTAAGAACCCGTGTGCAACCAGCAGTACTACTGGGACTCCTCGGAGCTTGAGGTCAGAAGAACCCTCTAGGAGAAGGAGGAACGCGTTTGCCCCGAACACTGCTAGCTCGAACAACGTGTTCAACTAGATCACCCTTAAAGCAGGGTGTAATGCGAGGAACAAGCCTAATCCTATCAGCATTGATGACACCAACTCGAGAACCTGGTCTATGTACGCGTACGCGTACATGTAGCCGGTGTGCAGAGCAAGGATGAGAGGTACAGAGAAGAACATTGGGGAAACCAGGTCGAAGTACTTCCAGGAGTAGAGTCTTCCGAGAACAGTTCTCATAACGCTTCTCGAAACTACTGCACCAGCTAAGAAGAGCGAGAAAACCGTTGCTAGTGCTACTAGTGATAGGGATGTTCTACTCAGGTGTATTAGCGTAAACCCTAGAATGACGAGTGCAGAACCTGGTAGTACCTCTCGAATGATCACCGAGGCGAAGCGAGAACTCGAGATGAATGAAGACACGTTCACCAGCCCTGAAATCTACTTCTGCATTCTCCTTATTAACGTGAACAGCGCGTAGGTTGCTCCAGCAGCAAGAGATGCTGTAGCTACTATTACCAGGGGATCCACGGTTTTCACCTCAACAACGTGTGGTACGTAGATTGTTCTCGTGATAACCACTGATTCGTTAACACTCGGAGCTTCGTAGTATAGAACCGTGTACTCCTTGGTTACTAGAGTTGTGTTGTTGTAAACCAATGCAACATGCAGTCTACTAATACCTGGTTTCAAGGTTACATTGACAGAGCCTACTCCTAAGACTCTTTCCCCGTTCACCTCCACGATTACTAGTCCACTCCAGTACTCACCTGTGTAAACATCGTAGCCATACACGCTTAGAACCCGTGGAGCTGTGAAATCTAGTTTAACATCGAGGTATGGTTTTATCAGCTTGATTTCAACTCTCAACTCCACCAGCTCGTAGTAGTCATCACCACCACACGTGATCCTGAGGACACTTGTGTTCACGTGGGGAACAGCTGGTACTTCAACGACCTGACCAGTTCTAAAGCTCTTTGAAACTCTTCCGCGTTGATCCTCAATAGTGCATGTGGTTTCAGCTGGTTTACCCCATAGAACATCCAGAGCTTTAACCTCGATTAGCACTGGTTGATACGGTTCAGCTTCACTCGGGTAAGATACTTCGAGTTCAAGTGGTCTCGCTGATGCAACCACGGTAGCTACGTCCACAGCACAGTATACTCCCACGCAGGCTCTTACAACCAAGCTGTGAGCACCCCTTGGTAAGCTCGTGGAAACAACGAGCTCTCCTGTTGAACTGTAGACATGCTCATCCGTGAAGAGGTACACTCCGCTGTAGTTACCGTAAACCCTGATCTCGAAGACGTCCCCTGCGTAAACTCTCGAGGGAGCTTCCACGCGGAATTCCACGGGCTTAAAGGAGTAAACGTACACACCGGTATCCGAGGCTACAGCTACGATGGGATTCCACCAGTCAACAGCGTGTATTCTTCCAAGTAGAGGCAGAGGTAGTTTCTCAACGATGTACTCTCCTTCTTTTTCGTGTACTTTCACAGCTTCCCCGAATCCTAGTACTGTTAAGCTACTGGTGTCCTCAGCCGGGTAGAAGATCCTCAAACCGTACACCACCAGCTCTGGTTTCTCGCTGAAACCCGTGATCCTGTATACTGCTCTCTCCTGCGTTAACGCATATATTGAGTAATCTGTTGAAACAGCCTGCAGTACTCTACTCAGTGGTAGTGTAATGTAGGAGAATACTCTTGTTGAAACATGGTACCTCAGTAGTAGTCTCAAGGTATCAGTTGATGCAAGAGCATAGATTGAGTCATCTAGTCTACTGTAGTACGCGGCGTGGATTGTTATCAATGTACTCATGTTAACCAGGACCACTCTAGAGCCGTTCTCCAGGTACTCAAGAACCACGAGCCCGTTCTCAGAGCCCAGTAGTACAGGTTCATTCTCGATGTAGAAGAGTACACTGCTCTTGGCTAAACCTGAAACATAGGCTTTTCCACGTGTAATCACAAAGTCTCCTATAATAACACCTCTACTGTAAACTCTGTACGTTTCATTAGCAGGTACAACGTACTGGAGTACACCATGCCTGCAGTAAACTCGTAGTAAACCCTGGTGCACCATGTAAATGGATAAGCAAAGACCAGATCCAAGCATGTCGAACTTGAACGGTACACCACCAGTGTAGTTCTCATAGCCTCTATCATCGTAAAGATAGTTGTCTACAGCAAGTAATTCAGCTAAGCCATCACCATCCTGATCAAAAAGCACAACACTGGTGGAAACCCTTTCTGAGACTTGAACCCAGCTGTTCCACTCAGCATAAGCAGTTAAAGTGAAACCATGCATTGCGATAAGAAGCATCAATAGGCATCCACTAACAAGGATTGAAAACCTACTTGGTAACCCTAAACAGCTTGAAATCATAATGGAGATACCTGGCAAAACCCATTCCCTATACAAGATTCGACATAATATAAGAGTTGAAATTAAGTAGCAATAGAGGTGGTTATTAAGTGGATTAAAAAAATAATTTGAATGCTCGGCTAATAAAATTGCAAATTTAGCGAATTACAGCAGCTGTGAAGGTGTACGTACCATGATCAGTTACTATAACACCGCTGACACTATTCTTACCATCTACAACATTTGAGGGGCAACTTGCAATTATATACTTGCTCTCTCCAGGCTGAACAGTTACGCTCTCGTTAAGAGTGCAATTCTGACCCTCCACGAAAATACTAACAATTGTAACATTCATGTTTCCAACGTTTTTAACGGAAAGGGTCAAGTTGCCCTTTGTATCTATCGCTGGTGTTCCAAGTATTTGTAGTGTACCTACTCTTCCTGCTTGTGGTGCAAACCACCAGAACCATGCGAGGAGTATGAGTCCTGCGGCTATGATACCTATTGTAACAAGGATTGCGAGAACAGGTGCACTGAGATCTCCTCTGAGGTACCTCACAGCTATCACCCACGTTATTGCTTTTGTTTTTCAGGGGTTTTTATATTTTTAATTTGTATTTTTCATTGTTAACTTTCAGTTTACTACTGCTCAAGTAATTGAAAACGTATATACATACGTAATACCAGTGTATTACCTTTAGAAGTGCAGAATATGAATAATACATGTAATACCATTGTATTACCATGAGTAATTGGAAACACCCTTTTGCCATTCAACACCTATATGAAACACGTCATTCTGTGAAAACTCAGTATCATCCACTACGCTGAATTGAAGTTTACCTCCTTAACGAGATTAATTCTATTGTTTCTACGAGTTTTGTTCTTATGGATGTTGACACAGGTAAAATATATAAGGGAGCTCAGTATTTACCATTAATGGTGTTGACATGTGTCAAACTTCGCTCTAAGGGATAAGCTGGAGATCGTTAAGAATATTCTGAAGGAGATTCACAAGGGTGCTCGTGTAGTTGATTTGAAGGAAAAGTACAGAGAGGTTCTTGCTGAGATATCTCCGCTTGACATAGTTCTCGTTGAGCAAATGCTTGTTAGAGAAGGTGTTCCCGTTGAAGAAATACTTCACCTCTGTGATCTACACGTAGAGCTTTTTAGAGAAGCGCTACAGAGTCGTGAGTTACTGGGTTTAGAGAAGGGTCATCCTTTGGAGCTATTAATGCGGGAGAATGAGTGGATTCTTAGGAGAGCTGAGCTTCTTGGATTATACACAGAGATCGCTGGAACAGCTGCTAGTGATGAAGGTATTCTAGAAGTCTACGGTGAAGTAGTCAAATTACTGCTGGATCTTAAGAAGATAAGATTACACTACAGGAAGATTCAAATGCTGATTTTTCCGTACCTTGAGAGAATGGGTGTAATTCCTATTCCACGTGTAATGTGGGGTAGAGAGGATAGTGTCATAGTGAAGCTTAGGTCTTTGATACAGGAAACCGAGAAAGCTCTAAGTGAGAGAAATACTGCGAAACTACGTGAGCTAACCAATGGTCTACGTGATTTAT
>JAWAXJ010000033.1:0-9099 GCA_038896955.1 Desulfurococcaceae archaeon | reverse complement strand
TTTTCAACCCGGTGGTCAAAACCGAGCTGAAGGCTCCAAGCGATATCCAAAGCTCCATGAAGATGGTCTCGGAGATCCTCAACACGTGGCTGAAAGAGCCGCAGAGCATTCTGGAAAAACACGCGATAAACCCTCACGTTTCACTGTACAATGTGCTGTATGCTACTCTGGATTGATGGAGTACAAGAGGATTCTAATTCACGAAGAAAGGATTCCGAGAAATTAGCCAAGGATGTCGGTAATGGAGAGATCAAACGCAAGGTATCTAAGAGTGATCGGGGAGAAGAAGGATATAGGGCAAACTCTAAAATAGAAAAATAGACTCGTATGACTATTCAGGGTCACACGTGCTCCGCAGGACTTGAGTGCGCATCTATTTGGAAAAATCCTATGTGATATATCCTTCGTTTCGCTTTACCCAATGCTCTAATGCGTGGTTCAAATTGGTCGCTTTTGGATGATGTTATCCATGGATCGAACTTGCTCTACGCAGTTATAGTGCACCGGGTGTTGATCGTAACAGCGTGGTGAACTATGCGGAGTCATGCTCAGGTTATGCCCAATAGGCTTCACTATTCATGTCATTGTGATTTAACTGCGGGAATTAGACCTTTTTGACCTTTACCCTTCCGTAGCCGACGGATGTTTTTGCTCCAAGCCCGCTCTCCAGCGCTTCGCGAACCTTGTCCATGAAAATTTTTAACGTGTTACCGTCCATGGGTTTCCTTAGTGCTACTAGCACGTGTAGCACTGTTCTTGGTGCTAAAACCGGGAATACGAGAGGAACAGGCGAGGATCTCGCTTCGTCTATAGTACCCGCCACCTCGCTGTAGTGGGGTGTAATTACGTCCGCCTCCACCAGGTGTTCTCCTCTGCATTCAACCGGGTACGCGTCGAAGAACACTACATCGCTGAAGTGCTTCGTGTCACCGAATAGTTTAATTAGGTCTTCAACGCCATCGCTCACCTCGCCTTCCTGGATGCTTTTCTCGAAGAAGGCTCTGGTGACGCCCCGGATTGACGAAGAGGGTACGTACGGTACATTAAGCACAGGGTCCCAGGCGAGAGAGATCTGCAGTGGCAAGTGGTGAGAGGAACCATGCACGGTGAGCCTAGACTCCAGTTCAACCTCGTAGCGGATTATACTACTGAACACCTGCTCGGCAGCTCTCTGCAGTTCATCAATGTACTTCTTGATATTCTCCAGTAGCCGTTTAACATCGTCGGTGCACTTGTATACCTTCATTAACCTCTCAGACGCTAACCTGGAGAACTCGGACACGTAGCTAACACCCTTGCAGCACTCTGAGCACTTGAGAAAGCATTCTACGAAGGACTTACTAAGTAGAGATACAACGTTAACGTGAATGGACATAGGTGAACTCTCGAAACATTCAGTAAGGCAACTGCAATCTCTACTCCTTTCTTTTACACTCCTGTCCTCTCTCTTATGAGCCACGTGTAACACCCGATTAGTACCACCTTATCTGCTCCCAACCAAGCCTCTTTCGCTTTAAGTACTCTTCGAATTCTTTAATAAACACATCGTGGGCCTCCTTAATTTTATTGGCGTCGATCTTGATCGGTATAGGTTTCTCACCACCTCCTGTCCATTTGAGTTCTTTGGGCCAATCACCCGAGAGGAAAACGGATACGAATATGCCTTGCCCAAAGACATTCTTCTTATTACTGTGGTAAGTTACGAATATTGGTGACGCTCTTCTACTGTCATGATCACTTCTATAACCTGTGCCCTTTTGTCCTCTCGGAAGACCCAGAATCCACGCATCAAGGTTTTTCCTTAAGTCATCTCTGCAGATTTTCTTTCCGTACAATGCCATGCATCTTTCTGTTCTAACGAAGAACTGGTGTACTTGTACGAAATCCCGGTCATCCCCGGCGTCAACTTTGTACAGTTCAAAGGCTTCTTTTGATATAGCTGGTAAGGGAGGTAGCACCTTATTACTTGCCTGTTTAATGCTCTTGACCCCGCATATCTCCTGGTACTTTTTGTTGTCGACGATTTCAATGCTTTTCTCGTACACGTCCTTGATGAATTTAGCAATATTGTTGCCGACGTCACCGCGCACATCTTCAGGCTCTATATGTGTTATGTCCAGTGACCCAAGACCCCTTCTACTGCCCTTGCCTACTCCGCTCAGCTGCAAGGATACTATTAGTATTTTGAGCGCTAGCTCCTCTGCGTCCTTATACTTTTCTCTAACTTTCTCTACGCTCAAGGTGAATTTATGACCCCACGCAATTCCTCCGACTGCTCTATTCAAGGTGAGGAGCTTTATTCTCTGGTACTCAAACTTATCAAGTTTACCTCCATAAAACTCATGTTTTCTTAGGTTGCCTTCAGCTTGAACTGAAAGCTTGAATCTCGAAGACTCAGCTGGTTTCTCTCCAGCGTAGCCGAGTCCTAGAATCTTTCCAACAATGCACGATATAGCCTCTGCTTCCTCTTTACTTGGGGCTAAGTACACGTTTTTTCCTTCACTACCACTTAGCATACCTTTATCGTACATTGCACCAGCTATGAATGCTCTGCACCACCATCTCCAGATACCCTTTACCTCTGTAGCTCTTATGCCCATCGGATCCTGCTTGCTGGGATCGCACCATCCAACGAGTAGCGGAGTGGTGTTTTTAACCACGAGTTTCAGTACCTGTTTACTCATATATGTATGCCTCTGCAAATCTCTTAAGCCAATCCAGCACATACCACATCTTAACTTCCGTGGCAGGAGACCTAAGATCGCGCACGGCTTCCTCGAATTTGTCTTCTTTCACGATATTCAGCTTTCTAGCTATGTGTAGGAGAATTGCACCGTATATCGCGTAGGATTTCTCCTCGCTACTTGCTTTGCTTTCCTCGATTTTGTTAATGACGTCTTCACACCTTTGCTCTTTCAGCCCTATTTCTACAAGGTCTTTACTGCTCTTGGAGGCTACGAACACTAGCGTATACACGAGCCCTCTGGTGAAGGAGTATTCAGGCATGGATCTTGCTCTGGCTCTTACTTTTTTAGCGATATCACTTGATGGACCGTACTTCGAAGTAATATGGTTGATGCATTCCAGGACAGATTTTATGAGAAGCTCTTCGTCCATGGAGAACACCACGATTTACGCGGGGATTGAGACTGTGTAGAGTTTTACAAGACCTTTACCTATGGACTCTTTACCCCCCACGTAGATGAACTTACCGTTGAGTTTCGACGAAATTTCGCTGCAGATGTCGGAAGCTTTCTTGTCAATGTCTTTGTGTTTAAAGTCTCTGCAGAGTATTAGCGAGGCGAAAACAGTCTCCATGGGTACATATTCTTCGCTCCAGAGACCGCCCTCTTCAACAACTTTTTCCTCTCTCTTTAACCTTACACGGTACTGTATCATGATGCTTCTGTTAATTACGCGTAGATCCGTGTTCTCTACATCTGGAAGGATAACCAAGCCTTTGTTGTTAACGGTGTTTATGATATCTTGAGGTAGTACTTTGTCTAAGTGAGTGTTTTCGAGAACTTTCTCACAAACCCCCGCTTCAAGCTCTACCTCGTTGATCATCACTTTACCATTGTGTACTAACTCCTTTTTGCTAACCGTAGCCCTGTCCCTTGGGAGACTAGAGAGCTCCAGTTGACTAAGTTCTCGTTGTTTACTCGTACTGCTTAGAACTTCAATGTATTTATTGAACATGCTCAGCAGATTTATTGACGTTGCGTAAGCCCACACCCTGTTGAGCACTCTTACGGGTACCAGTAGTAGTCTTGCATCTAGAAACACCGCAGCCGAGGGTTGCGTTGGTGCTTCTCCCGGCTCAGACCCCAAGTAAGGTCTCGTACTTGAGTCCAAGTTGGCTTTGATCGCACCCTTGAGGCTGCTTCCCCATATCACCGGGTATCCATACTCATCCCGCTGAATGGGCAGATCCACGTAGGTTTTTTCTCCACGTCCAACACCAACGTGGAGAGGCGTGTAAGCTCTTATGAACAGAAGTTGAGCCTCGGAGTACATGTAGTCACAACCTCATACAAATGATCCTACTTCATCCCTACTATAAATACCTTAGCATTAGGGATAGAGCATTATCCGGCAACATTATCACCTCAGCTTGTAAAGTGCTGCGAACCCTATGTACAAGAGGTTCCTCATAAGGTTGCTGAACTTAGGCGGCTTCACATCTTCTTTGACCTTGATTAGTGTTCCTGGAGGCAGTGCGAGTATCTCTGGTCTTCTCTTCTTCGCGGCTTCCGAGAAGCCTAGCCCCAGTCTAGTAATCCTTATCTTTGCTGGGCGAGTTTCCTGGGGTACCCCCAGGATACTCTCAATGTGCACTGGGAGCTCAACGTTCCCCGGGCTAATCTGCGTTGCATCGTTCTTCAGTGGTATTACAGGTATTGGGCTTAGGGCTATGTACAATCCCTTCTCCAGCTCATCCAGCGGGGATTTAATGTTTTTGAGGTAACTAGCTTCATTACTCCTTGTTGTGAGCTTAGCTACACGGCTTTCGCCTCCAAATCTTACTACTGCGTTGATGTTCTCTTCGCAATTAAACTCGTAGATGTATAAGGGGTTCAGAGCTCTTCCGCTGGGTGTTCTAAAGGTGATCAACGGATACCTATACATATAGCCGTACCTAACGACCTTCTCTTCTCCTGATTTAGTCCTCTGAAGCGATACACCAACCACCGTAATCGGGGTGAAATCCACGTAGCACTCATCGTGATCTTCGCTTTTATTCTTGAGGTGAACAATCCCGTTGTTCTCAACAATGCAATGCTCGGCAAGTAATAGAAGCTTCCCTGGGTGCAAGTAGGCGTAGCACTTGCTTTGATCCGTGATCTGTTCATCAAAGCATACTAGAGGACCAAGAGCAATGGGCTTTTCACAGTTTCCGCAAAGGTTCTTCAACTCCATAATCAACTCGTTTAGTGAATCCATGGGATCCATTAATGAAAGCACGACGTCCATGGATGCACCGAGCGCGCCAGCTACGGTTGTAGGTAACGGTATTGGAGTAGACTGCGTAACCGTGAAGACGTCAACACCGCCTATGAGTGATAGCGGCAGGGATAAAGGTTCAAGTGGTTTAATCTCGAGTATCTTCACATTATCACCCTTACGATGGACACGAACTTTACGTATTCTTGTATACCCGTGGATTTCTCGTTTCCTACCTGTAAACTCAAGTCTTTGAGATTAGTAAAGGTTTCACGGAGCTTTGAGATGCTCTCCTTTGAAGACGTAGATTTGAGTGGCTTAAGGTTTCTCTTTAGCACATACTTGAAGAGGTTGTAGAGGGAGTCTGGGTCCATGTAAGCCTCGGCTTCTTTCACGAACTTACGGTAGTCTTCGGGTAGATTCCTCGAGAGAACCGTTAATAGAAGAAGAGGTGTTCCCCGAACAAGATCAAGGGTATTTTTCACTGGGTCGCCCTGCACGGGTTCAACGCTTATCCTTAGTGGGAATACGGCTTCAGCACTACTTCTGCTGCTTGTTACCACTAGTGTATCCTTCTCGAAGTCATACTCTTTACCATGTGTACTTACTCCGGTAATCCTCCACCTGGCTTCCTTAGCTTTGTTCTCCAGGTACTCTATGGCGTTGGAGATCTCCGTGCTCATGACATCCATGATGTTTGCGAACCTAACGCTGAAGCTTCTCCCAGTGGGTATGGCTGACGCTACTGGTACACCTTTAATCATCTTGAACCCGTTGCTGTAGAACTCTTCTCTGAGCTTAACAGCAGTGCTGATGGCTGCTTCAACAGGTAGAAGAGCTAACACGTCGTCTCCTCCACTGTAGATCAGGATACCTTTACCTTCTCTGACGATCCTGTAGTCGAATACAGCTGTGAGCATCAGGGACAGAGATATAGCCTGGTGCACGGCGGGCGATAGAGGTACGCTCTTTAATCCCAGCGCTTTCAGGACCTCTTCAGCCTTCTCGTATCCTTCTTTCAGAGCCCTGTAGACATCATCGGGGCCTATTGCTGTACTGCTGGTCTTGATCGATTCAACCATACTCTTGTATTTCTCGATTTCACAGAACAATTCTCCACGCATTATCTTGCCTACGTTGTCAGCGTCTCCTTTAACTATCGCGTACTGGGTTCTGAGACTCAGGAATTCACATAGATTGTTCAAATTCACTTCACCGTTTTTCGCAAGGTCTTTCAGGAGACCTTGAAGAGTGCTGTCGGCTGGAACACCGATTGCACTAGATATTTTGTCCAGTAGGTCTTCGGGTTTCGCACCGCTCTCTCTGCAGGTTTCCACGAGAAGCTCTGTAACCTTCTTCGCGAAGTCCTCGTATTTTACTCCGAGAGCCTCTGCCATGGCGTAAATGTCCTTGAAGGGCTTCGGCACATCTTTTGGAACACGAGGTGGAGGTGTGAACAGGTACTCTACATCCTCAGCGCTTAACTCTTTGCTTTTCGCTTTCTCCTTCAGCTTACTGTACCACCCCAAGTTGCTTAGAAGCTCTGATATAGCTGATAAGGCTACATCGTCTGTTGAGAGCATCTCTAGGTGATCTCTGAGGCTTATGTAGAGAGCTCTTTTCAACAAGCAGTAGGGACCTAGAGCTTCACCGGGTTTAAATACGTAGGTTAGTAAGTTCTCTACGCCTTCTCTACTTTGAATATTAGCTAAGGAGAATAGCTCGTCAACGTCTTCCTTCCTGAATGTTATCTGGCTCGGCATCACGGTGCTTTTTCTGAGGGCTATGTATGCGGGTTCTTGTCCACACAGCGAGCACGGTATCCACCCCTCATTAAATCTTTCCAGCCTACTGTCTATAGACTTCAGCTGTGTCCCATTGTATGCCCAGAACGGTCTAGGCACGTAGCTGTAGAATTTACCGTATTTGCTAGTTTCAGCTAAGGTTGCTGACCTCGTCACCAGGATATACCACAGCAGGGACTTCGCCAGCGACTCGAGATCTACTCCGGATTTGTGTAAGGACTCCAGGTTGATGTTATTAAAGCCGAGCTCTTCGCAGATGCCGCGGTTCCCGTTAATAATGCAGTCCTTGATCGCTCTATACACATCCGCTATTCTCACAACAACTATGTTTACACCTTGGGGTGGAGTATCGAGTACGCTTCTCACGGACTTTACTAATCCATCCATGATTTGATGCAGAATCCCGCTTCTACTGGTTAGCTTTGATTCAACGAAGTTTACTATGTTCTTCCACGCGTTCACGAAGAGCTCGTTTACCTTTTTAGCTACTTCATCCTCCGTGCTAAGGGGTTGACTACCGTTGATCTCAACTCTGGGTACCAAGAGACTTATTGTAGCTGGTATCAGTGGCTGAAGCCATAATCTTCGAACATACGTTGCACCGGCACTGCTCTTGCAATCTTCATCGCTGTAGAGTTTTTCGAAAATACACATGATCTCTCTCACGACCTCCTGATCGACCTTTACGGGCGCCTCCTTAACTATTTCATCCAGATCCGTGATCAACAAGTACCCTTGGTCTCCGAGCCCTAGGAGTCTCGAAAGGAGTGTTCTAAGAGTGTAGGGGTTCAACCTAGGTGTTGGAGATATGACCACGTCGTACCCGTAGGTGTTCATGAAGTACTCATTTACACTCCATACTAGGTTGGAGAGAAGCCAGCTTGAAGCCCATACGTCTCCCGCTTTTCTACCGGCTCCAACGAACCTCTGTATACCTGGGAAGTCAACTACAACGTAAAACCCGTCGATCCTCAAGTCCTCGTTCAATAGCATGTTCGATACCGATGCGGATGCGTACAGGTGATCGAATACGGTGTGAGTAGGAGTTCTCGTATCAGCTAGCGACGGCGAAAGTCCTTCTGAGTACCACAAGGGCTCAAGCAACGTGTACAGCGTATTGTATACAAGTAGTTCTTTCTCTGGAAAAGACTCCGTGAGCTTATTAACATAAGTCAGTATACGCTGTAGTATTTTCGCAACGCTATTCACATCGCTCTCGCTGGGTGCTTTTCCAAGTTCTATGTGTACACGGGGATCGAACACATTGTGAAGACGCTTGTAGCATATATATGAGTTACTTGACCATTTACTGCTTCTTAACACCCATCTATCGAAAGCAGAAGCTATTCTATCCGATTCACTAACGATTTTTTCGAGCGTGTGATCTAATCCAACGTAAGCTAGAGAAGTACCACTGAGCACTGTCTGCAGAAATTTCTTAGCTTCATCTATGTGCTTCTTGCCGAACTCGGATCCAAGTCTCTCTATTAGGAACGACTTGTTCAAAGGATCGTGGAGTAGCACGTTGATCTTGAGGAGAGCAAGCCGTCTATAGCTTATCTCCGCCATAACATAGACACCAGAACCCACCCCAATAAGGTTATTAGTGAAATAACAAATAAATTTTCGACTAGATTGAGAAACACGTTCAACTCCTTACATTGTATTCAGAAGAGCAACTAAGAAAGACGTTAAGATTGAAGAGCAACTGTACTTTATTTCCTGACAGTGTATTCATCCTTCAATATCTTTACATTACATTCTACTCTCTTACCCAGGTGAGCGACAACGTGGATTTAGCCAGAAACTTCCATTTTTACATTGTATTCACGGTACAATGATGAATGTTCATCTAATGAGGATAAGATCATTTCTTTCCATCTTATTTCACTACAAACTATTCAAGTTACACATTGTCGAAATCTTTCAATTCTTTTTATTGTATTCAGCGGGGACTACGCTGCAGGCGTTGAAACGCCGAAGTACGACCTTTCAATTCTTTCTATTGTATTCCTCACGAAAAGAATATTCACCGTAGACCAAGCAGTCTACGCCCCTTTCAATTCTTTTTATTGTATTCGTGGCGATCCGAGTGGACAGCTACACGGGCATCGCCGTGTACGCTTTCAATTCTTTTTATTGTATTCTGAGTACTTTGTCGTGAAAGAAGTAGGTGAGAGAAAACACACCTTCCTTTCAATTCTTTTTATTGTATTCGCAGGGAGCTGTCTCGGAGTCCACCTTCCGGAGGGTAAGAGAAACTTTCAATTCTTTTTATTGTATTCCATAGTGCTACGTGGTAAGAGCTTTGAGCTACGCGGTGCCACACTTTCAATTCTTTTTATTGTAT
>JAWAXJ010000032.1:0-9283 GCA_038896955.1 Desulfurococcaceae archaeon | reverse complement strand
GCAGAAGAACTGGGAAGAGAAGAGGGCGGAGATAGAGAAGATTTACGGGGAAGTTTTAAAGGAGAAGTTAACGGAGGAAGTTTTAAAGGCGAAGAAGTAGGTGATATGAGTGTTCAAGGATTTGAAGGTTAAGGCTACGGGTGCGGCTGGAGTTGGAACTGGGGCTGCCCTTGGAGAGTTTGTGAGCGAGTTCGGGACTAGGGCGGCGGGGTTAACGGGCAACGCGAAGCTTGGAGTTAAGGCGATTGTGAAGGCGCTTGTTGGGGCGATAGCTTGGTTTGTCAGTGAAAGGACTGGAGGGATGTGGAGCTTCTTTGCGGAGACAATGGCTTACGGGAGCTGGGGGAGCATACTGTTGGATTTGATTGCTAGGGCTTACCCGGGTGGAGTGCCGGGGTTAGCGGAGACTGCGGCTTTGAGGCTCAGAGGGGTTGCGGTTACGGCTAGGGCGGTTGCGGCTAGGATGGAAGTTGCGCCAAAGGTTGAGGAGGTTGCGCCTGAAGTGAAGGCTGAGGAGGCGCACCTGATAGGTTAGGAGGTGGTTGAATGCCGACGATACCTTTAAGCAGTTTAACGCCTGAGGAAAGGAGAAGGCTTTACTTATCGGCTTTGCAGAAGACAATTGCGTTTGCCTCCAAGAGGCTTGGGAGGCCGGTTTCAGAGCTGTCAATAAGGAGCATAAGCCCAGGTGATCCTGCTGCTGTTGACGCTTCGCTGATAGATGTAGCGTTTAAGACCAAGGCGGTGGCTAAGGAGGAGGCTTGGATAGAGGCTGCAGCTGATTTAACGCCGAATGCCCTTAGTGAGGTTACGGCTCCGGGGTTCCAGGTTGCTGAGAACACTGTCATAAGCGTTTACGGTTTCGTGGACTTAACGCCGAACCCAGATTTGACGCTGATAGCGCTCTTCAACGGGAAGGAGAACTTGTATACCGACCAGGTTGAGCACTGCTATGTCGAGAGGCCTTATGGCGGTGTGTTTGTAAGGAGCAACGGTGAACCGATAGTGTGCTACTGGGGGCCGAAGGACTTCCTGAGCTGGAAGATGGCCTTTAAGAGCGCAACTGATAAGAACGTCGTTTTGCTGGGCTTCGTCGTCGAGCCGAAAGGGAAGAACATAACCGTAAGCCATGAAGGGGTAAAGGAATAGGTGGTTAAATGCCGGTGCTGCTGGAGATTGCAGAGGTGCCTAGGGGTGCTGGGAGGTATTACAAGGTAAGCATAGGGAGCGTTGCTGGGCCAGCGTCTTATGCGGCTGGAGGGTTCACTTACGATACCGGGTTAAAGACAGTTGAAGCGGCCGTTGTGGTCGCAAGCGGAGGGTACAAGGCGGAGTACGTTGCTGGGAAGATAAAGGTTTACAGGTACGATTATCCGGCTGCTGCGGCCGGGCCTGCTGTAGAGGTGCCTGCTGGTACTGACCTAAGCGGTGTTACCTTTACCGTGATAGCTTTCGGGAGCTAGTTTTTTATGCTCCCGTCTTATTTTTTTGTAAGGGGGGAAAGAAATGCCTGGTTTTCCGTACGAGGAGAAGCTTGAGCCTATAGTTAAGATAGGCGAGACCGTAAAGATATTTGATAAGTACTACGTCGTTAAGCACGTTGAGCCTGTGCAGGCAGAGATAGTTGACTTGCTTGATGCGGAGCACGCTAATATTACTACTGGACTGGCGCCTGCTGGGACTGCTGGGGATAGGAGCAAGGTTTTCTCGCTTGAGAAGGACTTTGCACTTGAAGATGGATGGTTCGGGCAGTGGAGGATAGACTTAGTTGACGACGTAATACTGAAGCTGATGCATCCAGAGGCGTCGAAGGTTCTTTGGGCGTCCAAGGCCAGAGGAACTTACCTGATGCTTGAGAGGCCGAGGAGGAGCGTGAGCGTTTATCAGCCCGGAGCGGCAAGTACAGACGTTCTTGTGTGGGTTACAACGAACTTTACAGAACCGCCTTCAGGGAAGTGGACTGCTTATATAAAGAAACTGGCTATAACTGAGGAAAGCGGTGCTGCGGGTGCCGTTGTTAGGTTTGGAGATAACTATGTAGCTGGAGGAGATAGGGCTAGTGCGGCTAATGCGAAGATGAGCTTTCCAGTTGGAGCTGGAGAAGGGGTTGTGCTTGACGAAGACGAGATACCGGAGTACGGTTTTGAGCTTGGAGTTGTTATGCAGACTACTGGAGGGACTGTGAGGGTTACGGCGACTATTGAGGAGAGGGGGTTAAAGGTTCCGTTTGCCGGGAGCTCGAACAGGGAGATATTTACGTTTGAGGACGACAAGTACCCGTACGCGGTGGTTATTAACAGGGCGGCTGCTCCGTTGTTTAAGGCGAGGATAAGCAAGGCAGGGTTCAAGTTTAAGGTCGAGCAGCTTAGAGCTAGGCCGGAGAAGTGGATAGAGATACCGGTCGGTGCGTACGGTTGAAGCTACTGAACCATAGGATAGGGAGCTACTATATACTTGATGGCGCGGTTACGACGCCGAAGATTGCCGATAACGCGGTTACTTCGGTTAAGATACTTGACGGGGAAATAGTGAGCGCTGACTTGAAGAGGGCTTTCGGTGCTGAGATTACGGTGAGCGTTGCCGCTGGAGGGGTTTCGACTATACCGAAGGGGATATACCTTGTGAAGCTTGGAGCTAATACAAAGGTGCAGTATACTCCTGACGGTGGGACTACTTGGAGGGACATTATAGCGGCAGGTGGTGGAGGGACTGTTATAAGCGACGGTTCAACTGTGAGGCTTAATAACGGTGGTACTGCGGCTGAAGATAGTTACCTTTACCCGCTTGCGTAGGTGGTTTGAATGCCGGTTTATCTGCCGTCTGAGGCAAGCAAGGCGGTAGAGGTTACTGGAGTTTACAGTTTAAGCTTTGTCCTTGAGAAGAAGAGCGGAAAGGTTGGAGATTTACTGAGGTTCAGCGGGGAACTGAAAGAGAATACGGCATACGTTGATGGAGAGATAGTACTGCAGTATTACAGTTTTGACTTTAAGAACTGGGTTGACACTTATTTCTGGGGAGAAATATACGACGGTACTTACGGTGATATATCGGCTCTCTACACGATAGGAGGAAAGTACGGTACAGACGTTAATGTTAACGTTTACGTTAAGCTTAGGGTAGAGTATTTCGGAGGTTATGATTACTGCAGGCTTAGGGTAAGGGACAGGAGGAGTGGAGCGGTTAGCGGTGAAGTAATTGTTACGCTTGAAGTTGAAACGGCTTTAAGTATTTCGGCGCCTGACAGGGTTAGGGTAAATGAAGAGTTCGACGTTACCGGGAGGTTAATTAGGAAGGACACGGGTGAGGGGATAGCGGGTAAGACGGTTGGACTGTGGTATGATACTGTGAAGGTTGCAGATGCGACTACTGATGCTGGAGGTAACTATGCTTTTAAGGTGAAGATAGGGAAGGCAGGGAAGTACACGCTTAAGGCTAGGTTTGAGGGCGGTACTTATGCGCCTAGCGAGGCGAGCAAGGAGATTGAGGTTGTAGAGGTTCCCGGTGCGCCTAGGTTTGACTGGAGACCTGTGGCTGTGCTGGCTGGGGTACTTGGAACTGTAGGAGGTATAGGGTACGCTGTAGGGAGGAGGAAGAAGTGAGCGAGGTTCTTGAGAGGTACAGGGAGCAACTGCTTAAGATAAAGGGAGTTACGGGTGTAGGGAGTACCGGTGGGAAGATAATAGTTTACGTTGAGGAGGTTACGCCGGAGGTAAGGGCTTTTATACCGAGGACGCTTGAAGGGGTTGAGGTTGTTGTAAAGAGGATAGGGAGGGTAGGGATACTGGAGAGGACTACTGGCAGGTGGAGGCCGGTTCCTGCTGGAGTAAGCATAGGGCACCCGAAGGTTACGGCCGGGACGCTCGGGGCCTGGTGCCTCAGAAAGGGAGAAGTAGTCGGTTTAAGCAACAACCACGTGATAGCGGTAAGGTGGGGTGAGGCGATGGTAGGTGAAAGGGGAGACCCGATACTGCAACCCGGAGCTTTTGACGGCGGAAAGATGGAGGATAAAATAGGTGAGCTTGAGGCTTGGGAGGAGGTCAGGGAGGACAAGGTGAACACGGTTGATGCTGCGGTTTTCGTTCCTACTGAGAAGATAAGGAGGGAAGTGCTTGAGATAGGTGTGCCGGTGGAGTCGGTAGAGCCTAGGGCGGGCATGAGCGTGAGGAAGTTCGGGAGGACTAGTGAGCTTACCTTCGGGAAGATAGAGGCTGTTGACGTAAGTATAAGGGTGGAAGGGTACGGGGAGGTTAGGTTTGACAGGTGCTTTACGGTTGGTCAGCCGTTCGTTTATCCGGGTGACAGCGGGAGCGTTGTTTTTTCTACTGACAGGAACAGTCCAGTCGGCCTTGCCTTTGCTGGGAGCGACGTTGTTGGAGTGGCTTGCAGGGCTGACGAGGTTGAGAAGGCGCTTGGAGTGGAGTGGGTTGTGGGTGCTGGGTTTCCTCTCGTAGGGTACGGTTTGCTTCTGGCGCCTGCTGTTCTCCTTGGAGGTGTGCTGCTTGGTAGAGGTAGATGAACTGGTTAAGAAGGGGATGGAGTATGTCCTGAGCCATCAGGAGGAAGTGAAGAGGTTTATAGCTGGGCTGCTTGAGAAGAAGCCTAGGATAGAGGAGGTTAAGGAAACGGTGAGCGTTAAAGGAGATGCTGTTTCAGGGTTTTTGGTCGGGCTTGGGGCGGGCCTTATACTGTGGGGAGCGGGGAGGTGGTTTGAACGGAAAAGGAGTTCGTAGTCTGGGAGGAGTATGAATTGAGGATACCTTGGAACTGGAGCAACAACGGGGTTAGCAGGAGGTTGAGTATATCTTGGGATGAAAGTAAGACAAAGGTTACCGGTTGTACTTTGAAGTACAGGGTTAGGAGTTCGCAGAGCAGGGTTGCGGCTGAACTGAAGATGAACGGTGAAAGGGTTGAAGGGTTCTGGTGGGAGTTGTTTGGAGGAGGAGTAACTTATGAAGGTGAGAGGGAGGTTTTACCGTACTTAAGGAACGGGAGCAATAACTTCGTTTTCACGGCTTGGAAGGAGCCTTATGCGCCTTGGGAGGTGGTTTTAAACTTAACTGTTGCTGGGGTTATAGGGTATGAGGAAGTTGCGCCTGGAGTTGAGCCTGTACCGCCTTCTGTAGGGTTTGACTGGAAGTCGGTAATGCTGCAGTATGGTTTGCCTATTGCCGCGGGGGTTGCTGGAGGGGTAGCTGTTGCAGGCGTGGTGAGGAGAAAGTGAGGTTCGAGCTTTTAGGGGTTTACAGGGAAGGAGAGGTTCTCGGTCATTTTACGGAGATGGTTCCGGGGATGAAGTATGAGGTTGAGGTGGTTTACAGGGGTAAGGCAGAGGCAGAGAGGATTAGGAGGGTTGTCAGGGAAGCTGTTGAGGAGAGGTTTCCTGTTGAGGTTGAGGAGGTAAAGGTTAAGGATGGAGTTATAAGGATGGTGATTGTGCCGAAGGCGAACGTTGTGTGGGCGGAGTTCCTACCTTTTCTGCCGACTATACTTGGACTGCTTGGGTTAGCGATGGTTCTGGCAGTTGTACTTTATGCTGTTTCAGTTATACCGTCCTGGGGATGGGTTCTGCTTTTCCTTGGACTGATACTGCTTCTGCTTGGAGGGAGGATGGGTGAGAGAGTTACTGCCACTGCTTGACGGGTGGGAGTGGGATATACTTTTCGTTGATACGCCGGTGATGGTTACAAAGGGAGAGAGGAAGGAACTGTACAGGAAGACTGTGAGGGGATGGGTCTACGGCGCGATAGTGGTGTGCGACAGCGGTGAACTGGTCGGGAGGATAATGGTGGATAAGGTGAGGGCTTTCGAGGACAGCGCAAAGCTTCTTGATATCGCAGGACTTACTTACAGTGGAGTTTGTCAGTTCATGCAACTGACTAGGTACAGTCCGACCGATAAGGTTTATACCGTTATGTATTCGCCTCCGGAGCCTTTCCCGTGCAAGGGTGAACTGCTTTTTGAGGTCAGTTTACCTGCGGGTGCTACAGTTAATTATTCAGTTATAGCGGCTCATGGAGCTGTGATAGCTTCTGTAACAGATTATAATGCATTTGTTGACTCCTTGAGGAGGGTTCTCGGTACTGCGAGGTACGGGGTGCTATGAGCGAGGTAAAGGGTAGTTTAGACTACGGGCGGCTTGGGAAGGCGCTGAGGGAGGAGGCTGGTACTGAAGTCTATAATCCGTATGCTTACGGCAAAAACAGGTACAAGGGCCAGCTCCACTGCCACACGACCAACAGCGATGGAGATAGCCCGCCTTCCGCGGTTGTAGCTAAGTATAGGGATGAGCTTGGCTTTTCATTCGTTGTCTTCGCAGACCACAACTACCTCACGGACGGCTCCCCCTACACGGTTGAAGGGAGCTTTCTAGCCTTCAAAGGTGTTGAAGATGGTGGGCAGTTCAACGACCACATGAATGGAATAGGAGACTTAACAAATTATCCCTCAGGCGATACGGTTTATGGGTATGAAACTTGGAACAGAAGCCGAGGCATCGCGCTGTTTCGCGGCATACCGCAATTTAACCATCCAAACTGGGGGAACATCAACATCATGGAGATGCTGAACTGTCAACCGCCCAAGCTCATCGAAATATACAACTACAAGGCCGGCGGTCGGCTTGCCGAGGGACTCAGCATGTGGGATTTAATGCTTAGGGGAGGCTCACTGTGCTGGGGGGTCAGCGCAGACGACGTGCACGTTTTAGCTACTGAAAGCGGTAAAGGATGGATCGTCGTCTACGCTGATGAGTTGACCAAGCCAGCCATACTGGACGCAATCATGAGGGGCGCCTTCTACTCGACAACGGGTCCAGAGATGAGCTTCAGCGTGAGCGGTAGACGAATAACGGCGAGCTGTCCAACGGCCGTCAAGATGCGCGCCATAACGTCGCTTGGACTGGTTAAAACCGTTAAGGCATCGAGCATAGATTACACCTTGAAGCACGGCGATGGATTTGTAAGGTTTGAAGCCGTTGACGCGGCTGGAAGGTGGGCTTGGTCAAACCCCTTCATAGACATGAAAGTTTTCCCAAAGCTGCGTAAAACGCAGAGGGAGATCGAGTTCATGATTAAAAGCGGCTCAACGGATGGAGAGGCCGCAATAGGGGCTTCCACCACCTCGACTACGTACACGCGACTTTACTATGGGACTGGCCCGAAGTTTGGGGCGGACATTTACCACAGGCTCATCATCAACGGAGTAGTTAACCCAGAGTACCTCCGCTATAGGACGTATTGGATCGGTTACAGGATTGTTAACGACGAGCTGGCTTTGCCGGCGACCAACATGCTCGTGTTGGAGGGGGAAATAGCTCGCGTGCACGCGAATAAATATTTCGAGGTGTTCTTCCGAACGACGGACGCAACTCGCGGCGTAACCGTTAACCTCAGCGTCTGGTTTAAGAGACTACATCTCCCATACCTGCTCGCATATAACGTATTAACTTGATGGAGGTGAGAAACTTGCCCAAGTTTGAAGTAGTTGTATATGATAAAAGTGGAAGGAAAATCGTCAGCGAGGTAAGGGAGGCGTCCCATAAGGCCCACGCCGTAGTCCAGGTCATCTACAGCATCGAAGAGTGGAGGATGGACGAAGAACCGGCGGTGTTCAAAATCGAGGCGAGAAAGGTTCAAGGGTGAGGAGGTGAGCCTTAACGCCTACAACAGTAGTTGACGAAGGGTAGAGGGGTTCTAAGGAGGAAGCCACACCATGACCTGCAGGCTTTGCGGTAAACCCTCAAAGCAACCCGTCTGCGACGACTGCTACGCTAAATTCACCAGCATAGATAAGGGCGGTGGACGTGTCCCACAGGATGTGGCAGCATGAAGAGGGACATCTGGGTTAAGTGCACAAACGTAAGCCACAGCGTTTACGGCTTCATCTGCACCTTTTTAACCTTTAACGGTAACCCCGTCGGTCTCCTAGGTTTTCTTGCGTACTTCGTATACCAACTGCTTGACTTCGCCTCTTCAAAGGACTACTCTGAAGTAGTCGGCGACTTCAAGGAGTTTGTAGCCGGTGCTGGCCTCTTCGTAGTTTATTATGCCGTAAAAATACTCGGGGTGCAGTTACCATGAGAAAGAAAAGCTTTAAGGAAGATCCTGACGGCTACATGATTGAGCTTTACAGCAGAGTAAGCAGACTGGAGGTTTACCAGTACGTTACTTGGCTCTGGCTTGGGGGCATAACATACTTACTGCTTAAACTGGCAGGTGTACTCTGATGGCGGAGTGTGATTTCTGTGGAAAGAAGATGGAGGAGTCAAAAGCTACCGCAAAGGTTAGCTACTCCGCCAGTGAAACTAGCTTCGCCGGTGCATACTACTTTTACTTCTGCAGTTTAGAGTGTTTAAGGAAGTGGCTTGAGGAGGTGAAAAAGCGGTGATCGCTTACGTGTGCTTGAAGTGCTTGAAGCTCGTCCTCGAGCCGGTCTGCCCCTTTTGTAACGAAGCCACGCGCTCCGTGCTCCTAAACAGTTGGAAGCAGTTTGAGGAGGCGGAGGAATGAGCGTTGAAACTAAGCTGACAATTGAAGCTCCAGACAAAGTCATTAAAGGAGAAAAGTTTAAAGTCACCGGCACTCTTACAAGGAAGGATACGGGTGAAGCACTTGACGGTATGCCGATTGACCTCTACGTTAACGGCGTCAAAGCAGCGAGCACAACTACCGTCAAAGGCGCTTACTCCTTTGAAGTTACAATAAACGAGCTTAAATCTCATACCGTTAAATCCGTTTTCCCCGGCTACACTACACGTGGGAAGATTAACGTAAGAGCATACGCTGACAGTACAGAGGTTAAAGTCAGAGTTAAAGGACAGTACCCTGTTGGAGAATGGGATACTCCTTTCAGCATAGAGTTAGAGGAAGGAGTTGTCGCAACCTTTGTAGCTCCTACAAGCATAGTCGTGAGCGGTTCACCGTACGGTTTAACTGCAGTTGAAGGCGGAAGCTGGATGGGAGACGGTACTTTCAAAGCTGTATGTCCCGCAAACGTATCACTTAAGTACTCCAAGACACCCGCAAAGTGGAGGTGGAGTGGAGGTGAAGGAAGCTACTTAGAGGTTTTCGACGCTGCATATAAAGAGGAGAGGATAAGCACCACTGTAAGGGTTGACAGGGTTGACCTAGTGTACGCTGGCGGTATCTGCGGTACATACGTGTTGAAGCACATAACCTTAACCGTGTTAAAAGGGAGGGAAACACGTCTAGACGCTATAAACTGCGACAGGAGTGGCGGTGTAGTCGTGTTTGAAAACATGAGCGAGGGCCACACCTACGACGCT
>JAWAXJ010000031.1:0-9400 GCA_038896955.1 Desulfurococcaceae archaeon | reverse complement strand
ATTAGTCCTAGTTGTGCTCTGAAGATGCAAGCTCTGCATAGGGTGTGAGATGCGGATTGGCCACATACAGCGCACTTCTTGTAGAAGCTTTTTCTCTTTTCTCCTGCAATGCTTGTGATCTCCATGAGGCTTCTCAGTAGCCCATACTTTGCCCCAGGGTACTTATCCTCGAGCTCATTTAGCATTTTCCTAATGTAGAACCTTATATTGTACCTTACGTAGGGGCACTGAACAAACTCCGGCTTTACCAGGTTATTCAGCAGAGCATAAACAGCTACTTCTTTCTCTGGGATTTCGTAGAAAGGTCTTATTCTCTTGACAATATCTTCACCGGTTGTTTGCCTCACCGGTGTTAGTGCGAATATTCTATCCCAGCTGTTACTGACGAGGTTCATTACGAAGGTTTGAACAATGTCATCTAGGTTGTGAGCAGTTGCTATTACTGTTGCCCCAATCTCCCTTGCTACGGCGTTCATAACATACCTTCTGAAGACTCCACAGTAGCTACATGGCATGTATGGAAGCTTCTTCTCGAAGCTGATCCTAACGATCTCGTCGAGAGACTCGCCAACATAGTCTTTGAAGCTCGCAATTAAGTACTTAACGGGCTTGTTCTCAGCGTATCTTAGTAGATTCGGTATTGTATTTTCACGGTACCCCCTTATACCCTCGTCTATCAGGAGAGCTGTGATCTCCAGCTTAGGTATACTCTTTTTGAGCTTTAGCATTAAGTGTAGAAGACTCATGGAGTCTTTACCTCCACTCACAGCTACCAGCACGTGATCATCTTTACTTATCATACCGTACTTTCTAATGGTCTTCCTTACGCGTTTCTCGAAATACTCCATGAAGTGTGCTCTACAGTAGGCAAGTTTGCTCACTTTATTGTAGTACACTGCTGTCTTATCGCAGAAAGAACACTTCAACTAGTTACACCTCTCCGTGAATCTATGGTTGTTTTCATCTTCAGCTTTGTTTTACTTCATAGGTTTAAAGTATATTATGCACGTTCACTATTCACGCAACCCCAGGGAGCTTCTTGAGGCTTCTCGCTCTCAGCGATATTCATGAAAGTGAAAGGTATATTCGTAGCCTTGCAAAGGAACTTAATGACATGGGGTTTAAACCCGATGTAGCGCTCGTAGCCGGTGACATAACTAGGTTTAAGGGTGTTGACACAGCAAGAAGAATACTGGTTTCTCTTAGAAACACTGTTGAAACTCGCGTGCTTTTCGTACCAGGGAATTGCGACTCTCCGCAGCTTCTCAATGTCGACATGCTCGACGTGGACATAATTAATATCCATGCGAAAGCCTACAAACTCGGAGATTACGTTGTCTACGGAGTTGGCGGCGGAGGTCTCAGCCCCTTCTATACGCCTATAGAGTTCAGCGAAGACGACTTCGAGTCTCTTATAGCAGGAGCGATCCACTACTCCAATGGTAAACTCATAATGGTTACACATGAACCCATACTAGGCTATTTCGACGATGTTAGCGGTGTAAGAATAGGTTCTCAGGTTTTTGCCACGTACCTAGACAAGCTTAAACCAGTATTGTGGATAACAGGTCATGTTCATGAAAATAGTGGCTGGATTAGAGCAGGTGAAACCACGATCGTGCATCCAGGCCCCTTCATGAAGGGTTTCTATGCTATAATAGAGATCAGAGAGGGTAATGTACTTGTTGAAATAAAGCGGTTAGGAAGGTAAGGATCTAACTCGTTCTATACTCTAGTACATCGCCTCCCCACAGTTCAACAGGCTCTGTAGTTCTGAACACTATTTGCCCCTTTTCGTCGTATATGGACAGTAAAGCAATTAACGGTTGTTCTCCGTAAGGTACTTCTACAACACATGTGTTGTTTAAGCTAATACACAGTTTTTCACGTACATCGTCTCTAAGAGGTGCAACTCTCACTACGTATTTATCAGGTAATAGCACGAACACGTGTTCACCTGTTGAGAAACACATGTTCTCACCTGGAATGTACTCCTCTTTACCATTAGGCTTTACCCAGCCGAGTCTAACCTCGCTGAAACCAACTTTACAATAGTGAAGCAACCTAATTCTATAGTAACCTTCCTCTAAACTAATCGAACTCGTGTCCAAGCGTCTTGTAGGAGAGTCTCTCCAGGATTCAAGTAGGAGTTTTTCGTTTAACCACAGTTTAATGCCGTTGTTTGCGACAACGAAAAACCTATAGCTTCCGCTTTCTTGGACTTTTAGAAAACCCTTGAACTCGACTATGTAATTCTTCTCGACCCTATCATGAGGTTTACCTATCCAGACGTGATTTATCGATGGTAGTACTTTCTCGGCTAGTGCAGAGCGTTCAATGTCATCGGTGAATGGCTCTTTTAACGAGTAGAAACGTGCAAGAATACCCTGAAAAACACCATGCTTAACTTTTACAAGAGATTTCCCCGGCATCTAAGAGTACCTAGATATATCCTTAAAAACTCAGACTAAAAATATACAGAAACGGTGTTTGGGGATGTCATTTAACTACGTATAGAGGGTTCAACGGGTTAAGCCTACTAAAAGCTGTGCGCAAGATTAACATAAGATCCTGGCTGAAACATGTTAACGAAAACATTGTCCTTCTGTGGGATTCTCATGGGTTCTTCGAAGTAAAGCTAGAATGCGTGAACGCAAATACTCTGAAAAATCTGAAGTGCGGATCTCTAGTATTAATCAAAGGATTGTTAACAGGCGTGAACGAGATATGTGTTGAAGAGCTTCAAGTACTACATGCACCGTTGGAGGAAGAGTTGCTATGCAAGGAGGGTTTTCCAAGCGACCCGGTGGAGTATACGAAAAAGTACCCTGAATACGTCAAGCATCCACGAGTTCTGAGATCCATACATGTATACTCAAGTTTACTGAATTACACTAGGTTGTTTTTGCTCAAACAAGGGTTTATAGAGCTCCCACCTCCAATAATCGGGTACTCGAGCGACCCAGGACTTAGAGGTGCTCGAAAAGTTCAAATAGAAATGTACAACGGACTATTCGAGCTACAGAGCAGTCTAATAATGTACAAGCAACTATACGCCAGTGTTCTGGACAGAATATTCTACGTTGCAAGAAACATAAGAATAGAGCCAGCCGAGAATGCTCTCACGGGAAGGCATCTCGTTGAGTTTACCCAAGTAGACGTGGAAATGGCTGATGTATCAAGCAATGTTGCAATGAGCTTAGCTGAGAAAACGGTATACAGCACTGTACGACGCGCTCTCAACGAGCTACTTGAACTACTCGAGTACAGCGAGATCAGGAGGCTTGAGAGAGAGATCACAAAACCTCCGTATCCGCGACTAACTTACGATGAAGCGGTAAACGAGCTTTTGAAGATGGGAGTGCAGATAAAACACGGCGAAGAGCTACCATTCGAAGCGGAAGCCCTCATAGCCAACAAATATGCTACACCTGTTTGGATTGAGCGATTTCCAGTAAAAGCCAGGGGTTTCTACTACCTGGAAGACCCCGATCATCCAGGATACAACATAGACTACAACCTACTTTTCCCAGGGGGGCATGGTGAAGTGCTTGATGGTGGTTGTAGAGAGTATAGGTACGAGAAGCTCTCGAGGAAAATCAAAGAAGTACACAAAGAACCCCTCGAGAAGTACTTCTGGTTTCTCGAGCTCGCTGAGAAAGGCTTGATAAGACCAACCTGTGGATGGGGTCTTGGAATGGAGAGATTCGTAAAGTATATACTGAACTTAGAGCACATAGCTTACGCTACACCTCATCCTAGACTACCGGGGGTCATAGGACCCTAAACACGACAGGTCAAGTATTAATAGGACTACAGTACTACTAGACTGTGGTGTTGCTATTGTTCGATCCCGAGGAGATCAGAAAGGACTTCCCTATATTTAATCGAACTATTAACGGTAAAAAGCTTGTTTACTTTGACAATGCTGCTACTACTCAGAAGCCTGTGCAGGTTATAAAAGTCATTGAGGAATTCTACTCGAAGCACAATGCGAATATTCACAGAGGATTACACACTTTAAGTCAAGAAGCAAGTCAAATGTACGAGGAAGCGCACGAGATCATTGCAAAGTTCGTGAACGCGAAGTCTTGGAGAGAAATCGTATTCGTCAATAACACAACAGAAGCTATTAATACCGTAGCCTACGGTTGGGCTCTCTGGAATCTCCATGAAGGTGACGAGATCGTAGTCACGATAATGGATCACCATAGCAACATTCTACCCTGGAGACTCATAGCTCAGCTTAAAAAAGCAAAAGTCATTTACGTCGATATAACCAGCGACGGGTACCTTAGGTACGATCAGCTGGCAGAGCTCGTAACACCTCGTACTAGGATCGTAGCATTTCCTATAGCAAGCAATGTTCTCGGAACAGTTAACGATGCGAGAAAGATAGCTAGAGTAGCACACGAAGTTGGAGCTATAGCGGTAGCTGATGGTGCTCAAAGTGTTCCGCACATGCCAACTAACGTGAAAGAACTTGAAGTGGACTTCCTAGCTTTCAGTGGCCACAAAATGCTTGGTCCAACTGGAATAGGAGTTCTATGGGGACGCGAGGACATACTCGAGGAAATGAAACCTTTCAAAGTCGGTGGAGACACCATAAAAGATGTTACCGTAGATTACGTAGTATGGCACGATCTCCCGTGGAGATTCGAAGCTGGTACACCTAATATAGCAGGAGGTATTGGCTTAGGAGAAGCAGCCAAATACCTCATGAGAATTGGAATGGAAAACGTACGTGAACATGAGAAATCCCTTGTTGCATACACTCTAAAGAGATTCGAAGAACTACTTGGGGAATTAGAGTACTATGGTCCTAAAAACCCCGAGGACAAAACAGCTGTAATAGCGTTCAACATTAAAGGGCTAAACCATCACACGGTTGGAATGGCTTTAGACCTATTTGGAATAGCTGTGAGAACAGGAATGCACTGTGCTCACCCGCTTCACTATAGGTTAGGATTAGCAGGAACCGTGAGAGCAAGTTACTACATCTACAATACACACGAGGAAGTAGATTACTTCATTGAAGCCCTTGAAAAAATCATTCAGCTGAAAGAGTCTCTAAGTAAGGAAAAACCGAGCATTATATGTCCAGGAACATGAGCGATGGAAAGAGAGAGGAGTGAAAAAACACTATTTATGTTCAATACTTTATGTTTAAAGTTGTTTGTCTACAGATATACCTACTCTTTAACAGGTCCTAGAATTCTGGCGAATCTCTTACCGGTGTAGGGGCTGGTTGCAAAGGCTATCTTTATCTTTCCTCTCTTGGTCTCCTTGACTACTACCTCGTACTTGTCGGTCTCAAAGTACTGCTTTGCTTTTAGGTCAAAGAACTTTAGTTTCTCGGGCATATTCTCCACCTAATCCAACTTAAATTCTTTGCGTACACGTTTATAAGCTTTATGTTTTGTTAAAAAATACACTTTGTACACACATTTACATGTTATATTTTAAAAACAATATATATATTTTTACAAGTACAAAAATGAACCTTGTATTACCTCCACATATGCGGAGTTCAAAACTGTGTATGTGAAAAATCTACATAATCAATGTTACAGAGTGCAACTACTAACTACGTGTTTAAAAGTACAACGTGTAATACAATTCATTTTTGTATAATGAGAGTGAGCAATAGACTTTTTCCACTCACTTATATACCTATATTTTATTCAGAAAACTGAATTACTTTTTTACAAGATAGTATAGTGTATAGTTGTATGTTGAGCATCGCACATACTCGTTTCGTTATGGAAAGGGAACGTGTTTTAAGAAGTCTCTTCAGTGTTCTCCTGTACTTCTTCTAGTTTCCCATACACAGTTTTCTCGCTTACTATGTCACTAGTACCCATGTAATCGTACAATACAACTGTATACGGTATCTCGGCGTTTTTGGCTTTCTCGAGTTTAATTAGAAGTTCTTTGCATTTTTCTAAGTCAACATCGCTATCCTTGCAGAAGAAGTTTTGTAGAATATTTATGAAGTCTTCTATTATTCCCTCAACAGTTGTTATATACCCCTGCGAGTATACACCGGGCTCAATAACTAAACCTAACTCGGGGATTTCCACTTTGCAGTACGAGCTTTTTACTACTAACGCGTTTTCATCCCCCGCTTTTTCAACTTTATATATGATCTTCCTTGGGTTACCTAAATTCATTGTGAGCACATCTCTGTGTGTGTATCCGCATCTTGTGCACTCTAGTACGGATATTAGAATATCACCGTAGTATGGAATGTTGTACTTGTAGTCCGTTAACTTAGCTGATTTCTCTCTGCAAACAGGGCATTCTACGTGTAGTTCGAATACTTTCTCCGGCATTCTATACGTGTGCTGATTGAACACTTTGGTTACCCAATTGCTTGTTTTGAGCACTACGTAGTGCACATCTACACTTTTCTACCTTTTATCTATTAAGTGAGAACCATCGCAGGATGGTGCTTTGAAAAAGACTGTGCCAAGCCCTTCTCTACATGTAGCAACGGTTAAACCGTAGTACTCGGAGTGCTTGATCACAGGCATTAGTAGATCTTCTCTAATGCTTTTAGGTAGATATCTGTATCCGTGGATGAGCAAACCTTTCTCCACGTAGAGCTCTCTTAGCGTGTTTCTAATCTCGGGGAAGACCTCTAATAGCCTATTAAAGTTATCCCATTTCGCCTTGTATGTTGATGTAACTATGTGCTTTGCTCCTGCTTCTCTAATTCTACCAACTAGTTCCTCTAGCATGTAGGGATCATCGTTTACATGGGGTATTATTGGGTCTACTCGGACCCCCACTGGTATTCCGTTACGTGATAGCTCTTCTACAGCTCTTAGTCTTTGCTCAACACTTGGAGCATATGGTTCGATTTTTCTAGCAACGTTCTCATCGAGCGTTGTTATAGTCACCATAACAGCTGACGGCGTTCTCTTAAGTATGTCTAGGTCTCTGATAACAAGATTCGACTTGGTTGTAATAAGGATTCTCACCCTGTGCTTTGAAATTAATTCGAGAGCTCTTCTAGTAAGCATTAGGTGTGCTTCTATTGGTGGGTAGGGATCACTACTAGTACTTAGCTCTATGAGTGAACCGGCTTTTACCTTCTCGAGATCCGAGGCCAGAGCTTCGAGAAACTTCTTTTTCGGAACGCTTTTTCTGGAACGTATGTAAGATGTTGCATAGCAGTATAAGCACGAGTGATCGCACCCGGTGTATGGATGTAGACTATACTTTCTCGGGCATGTGCAAAGAGGAGACTTCCACGGATCGAACTCTCGTATAACTTTAAGCTTAGTCAAGGCGTGCACCGAATAGCTAAGCGGACTGCGAGGTGTACCCCGTCCGACCGCCCTCCTTCATTTTCATCCTCCACTATGGAGTCTCATGGAGGTGTGAGGGGACGGGGCCAATCAATATTTCTTGACAACAGTCTTATTAACCTTCAGCAACCTGCAGATCGCGATTGTACATGTACAGTATATAGTATATAAGTCTTTTTCACTAATCACTTCTTTAAGGGACTTTATGGTTTCGGGAATTACTCGTAGAGCTATGGTTGAGATTGCAGATTACGTGCTTAAAGCGGTTGATCTCATTAGTGATGAGGAAAAGGAGAAAATTGTAGATGAGCTTTTAAGAGTCAAGAAAGAAAACAAGAAGGTTTTTGTTACAGGAGCTGGAAGAAGCGGGCTTGTGGCTAAAGCTTTCGCCATGAGGCTTCTGCACCTAAACTTCAACATTTACGTGATAGGTGAAACAATATTACCGCCAGTAACTCAGGGAGATCTACTAATAGCGGTGTCTGGTTCGGGTAGAACAAAAACCATAGTAACGGTAGCGGAAACAGCGAAGTCTATAGGTGCAAGAGTAGTAGCGGTTACAACGTATCCTGATAGTCCACTCGGTAAATTAGCAGACATAGTTGTAAGAATACCGGGTCGAACAAAACTTGCAGTGGAAGAGGACTACCTGGTGAGACAAATAGTTGGAATACACGAGCCACTAGCACCGTTGGGAACACTGTTCGAGATCACTACGCTTGTTTTCCTAGATGGAATAATATCGGAGCTGATGTACAGGCTAGGGGTCTCGGAAGAAGAGCTAAAAGAACGCCATGCGAACATAGAATAGCAAGCTCAACTTTTTGTCCATAGGATAAGCCATGAAGAATTCACTGAACCGTGTACTTGAGAGATTTACCGAAGCATTGTCCTTAGCTTTCATACTAGAAGCTTCAGGGTATCCTAAACCCGGCAATGTTCACAGGCTTCTTGATAGAAGAGCTCTAAGGTACGAGGCTTTTCTTGCAACCGGAGTACTAGCATATAAGTACATGAGAAAAGGGCTTCGAAGAGGGCTTCGAGGAGAATTCAGAGAGGTAGTAATCGGGGATCTTGTGTATGGTCTTGTACGGGACGTTGTAGTGAGTTTGAAATCGTCTAATACATGCCTAGGTTCTTCTCTCCTACTAAGCCTCATGAGTGTTTCAATTGGGCAGTCTCTTCGGTATGGATTGAGCGATCTAGCGTCGTTAAGCTTCTTCGCGAGAGAAGTGCTACGTAAGACCACGGTGAGCGACACCATTTACTACTACAGAGCTATTAGAAAAGCTTCTCCAAGCTACCTGAAGAAAACAGACTACACGGGTGAATACGTTAATGTATGGGATCCAACCTATAGGAAGAAGCTACTAGAGAGAAATCACAAACTCGTGGACGTCTTAGAGTATAGTAGCAAATTCGATGTAGTTGCAGATGAAGCTCTTAGCGGATTTAAGCGGGGATTAGAAGCGGAGGAGTTTCTTCGTAAAAGATTCAAAGAACACTTTGATCTCAACAGAGCCATTGTTGAGACCTACCTCTACCTTCTCTCTAAATACGTAGACACAGTAGTGTACTTGAAGCACGGTAGCTCAGTAGCCAGCAGTATCATGGAGAATGCAGAGAGAGTTCTTGACTTAGTTATTTCGAGGAAAAACAATGAGTGGATGATACACGTAAAGAAATTTGATGACGAATTGCAAAGCAGGAACATTAATCCAGGAGCTATAGCCGACTTAACAGCCGAAGCGATAGCTCTGTATATGATTAGAAACATTGTCGAGGAGAATAGACTACTAGACTTATCGCATTGAGCATTGATTTATTTTAGGTTTTGTTGAAATACCACACGTGTCGAGGTAAGTGGTATATCAGCCATGAATACTCTAACGGGTTTGAAAGATCTACTGAGTAAATGGCTCATCGAGGAGAATTTTATTGTAACTCAGCTGGATACAACTACACTACCCAGGGCAAATTGGGGGTTAAACGTTGCTACGCCAGGAGCACCTGGTGTAAAGTTCGCTGTCATTTCACCAGCTGACAAACCGGATAGAGTTGTACTCGTTATTGGTATTGCATTA
>JAWAXJ010000030.1:0-9805 GCA_038896955.1 Desulfurococcaceae archaeon | reverse complement strand
AGGATTTGTTCGTGAGAGAGTACTTACACGGAATAAGGAAAAAGGAAGAGAAGGATATTGAATACGAAAACTTGATGTACGCAGAGATGCAGATGGACTACTACTTTCAAACCAGATCGATAAGCGAAGCGTTCAAGAAAGTCTACAATGAGTACAAGGACAAGATTTTGTCTGTGAACGTTGATCCACGCTCGATAGATGAGCTTTTCTTGTTCAGCATTCTAGTGGACTACATCACAGCACGGTACAAATGCATAGATTACTCGGTTGAGACGATCAACTCTATTTTGAGGTTTACTCACATGATCGAGCCGTACGACCCCAAACGCATTAAGCCAGAGGAGTTGTGGAGTCAGGTAACAACGTTCTTTAATATAAGACCAGCACAACGGGTAACTGATCTCATTTTCACATTCGATAACCTAGCGTTGTTCTATCCGCAGGTGGACAACGTGTACTATCTTGTATGCTACTTTGAGCCATTGAACACGGAGCAGGTGAGAGCAGTCATATTGACACACAACGTTGAGCACCCCACACTTGTAATGGTGATAGAGAAGTTTAGCCCAGCTGGGAGAATAATATCGGGAAAAGGAGCACTAGTGTACTAAAATAAAAAATTCACTTAAACAAGTATCTATTTTAGGGTATGAGTACATACTAGTTGATTGGTGGTGAGTATGAGCGTAGACATCTCGATAGATAGAAGAAAACTACTTGAAGCGTTACTGAGACCATACAATGTAATACCATTTATGCGGTTCAGTTACGACGAGTCATGGGCTACTGATCTGTACTACAAGGATGGATGGCTCTTTGTTGATCTAAAAACCTCTGGTAAGTATCCAACGATTGACCATGGGAAAGTCCACGCGGAGCTACCGACAGGAGGAACGGATGGATCAGTAATGATGGTTTACGTTCACGAGCTAAGACCGTATTTCTTCCACTTTTTCGAGACAGAGAAAGCAGAGTATGGCACGTACCTCGGCATAGATCTCGGAAGCGACGGCTCGGTTAAATACGTCAATAATCCCGACGGCAGATCACAAACGCTACTGCCGGCTGGATCGATCAAGAACGGGGACACACTGGTCTCAGGACTGTATATTTGGAACGATGGAGGAACGAAGAAGGTTAGAATACTCATTAGACGCGTTGATTTCACGAATAGAACATTTGTAGACTTGGTTGATTTCACAGACACAATAACATACAACTACCACGTTGTAAGTGCATATGGCCCGGAAGTTAAGGCGCAACCTTGTAGATTCGGAATCGCATTCGTAGCGACAGGATCGATACGTACATATTTCGATATCGCACAATGGCTGATCAAGTACGGGTTACCAGACCCGAAGGAGATTAACCCATGGAAGTAACATACCCGGTAAACGTCATTGTTGATAACGTTAAGGTTGGAGAGGGAGCGATCAAGCTCATAGACGAGTTTCGAGATGACACGGTACAAAGGATAGTTTCAAGGTCAGTATCGGGAAGCGTGCTAGTAGACAGCGTGGTTGTTGGTTCAGCTAGTGGAAGCTACGAGGACTACGTAACGTACGGTAGTGGTGGAACGAGAACAGTTGATATACTTGTACGCACATTCATAGACTCAGTTCTACTATCATCAAGTACTCTAATGCACACAGACCGATACGGAGCTGTAGTAACTGAAGTACCGCCACCACAACCACAGCCGTACCCCAAGCTCTGGTTAATACTATTGCCATTGGGACTACTGTTCATCATTTTCGCTAGGAGAAGAAAGGAAGAAGAGAAGGAGTAGTTTTTTCATCTGTTGACCCATCCTTTTTTAACCCCCCTCATCTTACCTCATCTTACCAGTTAGGATATTCAGCAAAGGAGGATTAGTGTACTAAGGATAAAAGCACATATTCATACTTTATATTTGAGGAGATTACAATGCCATGTACATGGTTGAAGATCACATCTCAGTACGATCTCTCGGACTACGCAGTTGAGGTTAGACTTGATAGGATTGGAATCTTGGACTACGTCAGAGACGATGGATCGGACATCTACTTTCTCGATGAGAACAACCAACCGCTTTATTATGCGGTTTGGCTTATAAGGAAGGACAAGCGCTATGGATCGGTCTTTGTCAAGTTGTCATTGCAGGCGAACAACCCACGTAGAATACAACTGTGCTACGGAGGTGAAAACCCCTACGCGAGCTACCGCAACCCAGACACGGTCTTTGACCTCTACGATGACTTCAACGAGTTCGATCAATCAAAGTGGTATGTCGAATGGGGAGAACCACGCATAGAGAACGGACATCTTGTACTACCGAGTAATACGTATGTTTTGTCAGTACGAAAGTTCGGGGACGTAGAAGTACGAGTCTACTACAAGTTCGATGATGCTGTTAGATACTTTATTGTTGGAGCGAGATTTGAAGATGATGACATATGGGGAGAGGTATACATTGAAGCTAGTAATGGTTGGCAGATGATATATCAATGGTACTATGATAGAGTCAGCGGAATTTATGATTACTGCTATACTGATGCTACTTATGAAGACATATACCAAACAGGCGTGTACTACGAGGAAGTGCTGAGAACCGTAACGGTTGAAGATAAAGTTGATTCAACGTGGATTGTGCAAGGCTACATGGACAATCGGTTTTCGTTGAACATCAGATGTCTTGCACCAAATGAAGGATCTATCGAACTGTTTTCATATGGTAACACGGTCAAAGTGGACAAGCTCTTTGTACGCTACGCAGTAGACCCAGAGCCAACCGTTGAGCTAGCTGAAGCCCCACAGCCCCCGCCAGAGGAACCTTCACCGCCACCACCCCCGCCTGAGCAACCACCACCTCCGGAGCTGAAGCCACAGCCTTACCCGAAGCCATGGATACTGCTACTGCTACCACTATTGTTCTTCATATTTAGAAAGAAGGAGGAAAAGAAGCAGTAGTTTTTTCATCTATTGACCCATCCTTTTTTAACCCCCCCTTTCATTATTTCTACTCAGGGGAGTTTGACTAATGCCAGACTCGATCGTACGTATCTCTAGTGAAGCCAAAAAGCTAGTTGAAGAGATCGCAAGTAGAACAAACAGAAGTGTATCCCAGCTTGTGAGTGAGGCTATCTTTCGCACTTACCTTGGAGTGGACAAGGTGGTGGAGAACGCAGTTGATAAAAAGATAACAGATATCAAGACTGAAACGTTTAAAGCGAAGAGCGATAAACTCTTTTGTTCTATTTGCAAAAGGCAGATAAACAAAGATGAGATCGTAACAGTTATCACAGTACACTACGATGACAACACAGTATCAAAGACTTTCTATTGTTATTCATGCTACATGTCTGAGACTATCAGCGATGAGAAGCTACTATCACTTGAGAAGAAACTTTATGAGCTACGCAGAGTCAAGAGACTGCTTGAATCAGAAAAGAAGAAGCTACTCGATGAAGTAGGAAAACTGGAGAAGATCTTGTATAACTTGACGTTCTTACATGAAGTAGAACTACTAGTACGTGAACTGTTGAACAAGCAGAATTTAACGGATGAGGACAAGAAGAGGATATTTGAATTCGAGAAGAAACTCAATGAGCTACATGTAGGAACCAAGATACTTGTAGACGAGATTCTCAAGAAGCATGAGAAGAAACAACAGGAATATGAGAAGTATGAGAAGCAAAGAGAGGTGTATAGACGATGGTAGAGGCAAAGCAGATGGAAGTGAAGAGGATCACCAGGATACCCGAGCAACTCTTACTGTGTACAGATGAGCTGTGTGAGAAGATCAACAAGCACTATAAAGCCCTAGACGAGGAACAGAAGAAAATTATTTACGGCTTATACCTGGTTCTTGAGAACGCAATAGAGCACTTGATCGCTAGTGAGCACATAGAACCGAGAAAGATAGAGCCAATCATGGTATTGTATCCCGAGAAAGCGGGAGGCAAGTTAGGACTATCACGGGCAAGAGCATGTGAGTACCTCAGAAGCATGTATGGTATTGACATAAGCGAATCAACTCTTAAGAGATTGCTTAACGACAAACTATATACACCATACGAGCAGTTTGTTCAAGCAGTAATATTGAACATCATTGAGAAGCGTGAAAGAGCAGTACGCGAGAAAGCAAAAAAGTACATTATTCCAACGTCATGGGAGGAGTTCATAAACAGACCGTTGATTAAGAACATTGTTACAGCAATGAGATCGAAGGGGTTGAAGGAAACACATATCAACAGGACAATAAGCGAGTTTTACAGATACTGTATGGTGAATTCACCAGAGCATGATCTTACACCAGTAGCACCAGAATACGTTGTGGACAAGGCTAGTTCAACAGACCCGTTAGACCGTGAGGAGGTTTACTCTAGGACAGATCGCTATTTGCAGTACAGACTTGAGAAGCTGGAGGAGAAGGGATTTGAACCGGACATCAACAGGCTTGTATCAACTTTTCAGACGATACAGAAATGGTTGGGAACACGGCTACTGAGACCGGGCATAACCCAGCAGGAGTACAAGGGCAAGTACCAGACAGCAGAGATACCACTTTCCGTGAGAGTAAAGCTGGTGAGGGATCTACTCGAGGAATGGAGAAAGACGAAGGACAAGCTCTATCTTAAGATAATCCAAGGGTTGATTATTTTGTACTATACCGGATCGAGACGTATGGTGTTGGTGAAGGTACCGGGAGAACCACGGTTGAGGATAGACTTTTCAGCGACGATCAAAGCGGACTGGGACAAGGTAGTTCAAGTGTACAACGAGCGTGAGTTCTACCGAGTTGTTACAATAGAGAAAAGGGGAATCAGGTTCAACAAGATAATCCCAAAGTCTTGGGGGGATCTAGTACGGAAGTTTGAGCTTTTCACAGAGGATGAGATCGACAAGGCAACGAGGATACTTACACGCATAATTAAGAAGTACGAGAGCGAGCTAAACGAAGATACGAGACGCTATCTGAGGCATTCGAAAGTATGGCATATATGGCGACACACCGCTAACAGGGAAGCTCTAATCGCTTTCGAGTGGAACAGAATGATAGTTTCGAAACTGCTCGGATGGATCAAGGAGCAAAACTTACAGATCTACGGAGACTACTCAATAGACCAGATATTCCAGTTACGACCCGAGCGTATCGAACTGAAATTCGTGGACGATTCAACAAAGAGAGAAATAATCCGTGAGCTACAGAGGGCTAACTTGCTCTAATCCCACCCGTTTTTTATAAACTTTTACATGAACAAATCCCACACGGGTTTTTTAACCCCGACCCGGGTTTTAGGAATCCCCGGGGAGGTTCTTGGGTATCAAGTACATATGTGGAAACTGTGGATACACTTTGTATGAGTTCGGTAGAACGGGGAGTACTCTGGGGTTGATATCGCCTGAGGTTATCGCAAGGATCAACAAGGTATGTCCAAGATGTGGTAAACCGCTAGAGTATCCAACGCTATCCGACTGGAGAAGCAGGATCGTGGTCAAGCTGAAGCTGAAGAAGTGGTGATCAGGTATTACCACGACATATGACTTAAAAAACAACGTTATAGTGATAAACCTTAAGGATGAGAGGAGAAAAGTAATGTTGAGCGTTAAAGAGGACGCACTACTCAAGATTGACAGGTTTGTCTTGAAGACCGTTATGGAGTCAAATGAGAACATAAGCCGAAACTACTTACTCATAAGGCTAACAGAAGCACTAGCGGAAGCACTTGAAACATTGGATTACGACGTGGACAGGATCGAGATCAAAGTATCAAACAGGAACAAGTCCACAACAGTAGTACTATACACACGGAGGGTATCATAATGCGAAATGGTACACTTTTTAAGGCAAATGGATCTAGTGGAAAGGTGAAACTATGACCTTGGACAGGGAAATCAGAGAACTCAAGTTAGCAGAGCTGAAGAAACTAATAGAGGAATTAACGTACAAGACAACAAGCAAACTACTACTGATGTACATGAAAGCAGAGGACGACACCACACGCTCACTCATAGACTCAGTATTCCTACTGTGTTCACAATTAATACAAAACTACTACAACCCGAGATCGGTAATAATCCTAATGAAGTACCTTATCAACGACCTGAGAAGACTCGGAGTAACAGTAGACCACGAAACCGTGAAAAAGATCGTAGAAATCGCAGACGAACTAATATCATAAGTATCTTTTTCATATATCAAGAAAAAAACCCCACTTGACCCAACCCCCTTTTTTCCTCTAAAACCATTCTTTTTCCTTAAACCCCCCCATTGAAAAATGAGTAAAAAAGAGAATTGACCCGACCCTAATAGAACCCCTAGGAATAGCTAGAAACAGGGGTCTATGGAAAATGACCCGACCCTAATTGACCTACCCCGTCAGGGGGTCGGGTCAATAGAAAGTTCATAGTAACATGTCAATTGGAATGACCCGTAACGCAAGCCGTTCGGATAGTAACGTTCATATGATCAATGTGTTACTATGATCTTTTGATGTAGTTAAGGAAACTTTCTTAATTGGGTTTTTTCATAGGGCAAAAAGGGGTAATGAAGTTTTACAAAAGGCTGATCGCAAACCAAAGGGAATTCAATGAGGTTTGGGGGTTTGAGTAGTAACGTTCATATGAGCAGAACGTTACGTTCATGGATACGGATGTTACTATTATACAAAAAATTTGTTACAATTGAATGTTACTACTCAGGTTTCTTTTTTTCCCTATCACGCGTATATTCCTGATGACACGGATCAGACAGGTGAGAAAACTCGTATCCCAAAAACCCCTTTTTCATCAGTAAAGTTACTATAATGCTACGTACAATTTTCGACGCATCAGTATACAGCCCCCGTGATTCACATATCTCACGGGAATAAAGCTTGGCGTACTCATGTAACATTTTGTGTACCATTGGCGGTAGTCGTACAGCGAACGTTACTGCTTTTTTATCCGTGTATAGATCGCTACTCATAGTACAACCCCCGTATCATTATATTTGTAAAACACCGATTTATAAGTAAAACAACTCATATAAACTAAGTGGTGGTGCAATGGCATCAGAGGATATAAACCAGGTGGTTGAGGAAATAGAACAGCACATTGAAGGGGAAGTAGTCAAAGTAACACCGAAGCGGAAACCGAGACGCTTGGAGGCGGAAATCCCCCGAGAGCTCGAAAAACTTACTGGAGACAACGTTGTAAAGATCATGGAGTTCTTACACAAGAAGTATTTGTCGTGGCTGAGAGAAGCAGAATCAACAAAGTACGTGGACGTTGTTAGATCAATCAGAGAAGAAACAGTATCGGAGATAAACAAGTTCTATAGTGAGATTTTCCGAGGATACGAAGAAAGATTCAAGAAGCATGAAGAGATGTTGGAAAAGCTTACGAAAATGATAGATGATTTATACAGTAGGGTTAGTATTATCAAGGAGGGAGAGCAGGAGAAGGTGATTGTTAAGCATAATATCCTTGATGATCCACGCATTAGAGCACTAACGTATATTATTGCAGAAGCAGTTAGCGATAAGCTACCAGCGATCAAACAGTACTTACCAGTTCTAAGAGCACTATTATTTCCTGAAGCGATCGCAGAAGAAAAGGAAAAGCCAAAGGAAGAGGGAGGTGAGTGAAAGTGTTGAATGAACTGGTTAAACTAGCGAAAAGCATACGGATCGTGAAGCTACGTGAGGACGAGTATACAGTAATGTACGCAATCTACTATAACAGCGAGAAGATCGGGATAATAGAGGTTAGAAGCGATTACTCAAGGCATGTGGACAAGATAAAGAAGTTCCTTGAGTTACTGGGTTAGGGTTGGTGTATAGTATGGAGGAGGACAACGTTGTGGATGAAGTTGTGTTAGAGGCATTACGGCACTATAACCAGCTTGAAAACAATTTGATTTACAGGGATGTCATATTAAAGGTTGGGATCGTGGATGATGTTCTCATTATTGAGCACGGGTTTGACGTTTACATTATATTTTGTTACAGTTACGCTGAGGCTAAAGTTATTGCAGATGCTTTTCTGTCTTTATACAAAAACCTGGGAGGAGACCGTATAGCGTTAGGGTACTTTATCCACAGCATTGCAGACTACGTTACACAGCATTACGATCCATTGTACTCATATGAGATATACAGGACTAAAAAAAAGTAGAAATATTGAACTTTTTTGACTTGAACAGAGCGGTTTAACCTATTCTTAAAATATAATACCTTTTTTTCTATACTTATTCTACGGGTAAGAGCATGGCGTGTGGTACTTGTGCAGAGAATAAGCAGACAGATCCAATCTACTTTAGCATCAGCGTACCGATCCACGCCCGTGGATGGATAACGGAGCCAAAGCTATACGTGCTCTTTGAATCACCGATAACATCGGCATTGACTTTGAGAGTAGTAATCGCCGACCTGAACGGTAGACAGGTAAGCGACGAGTATGTAACAACGATACCAGCTGGTACTAGGATATTTCAACGAGATCTAGGCGATTTCATAGATGCACAGAGAACAGCGAAGAACATTGCTCCAGGAATATACACTTTACTAGCAAGCGTGTACTATGGAACAACGTTACTAGATGTGATAGCGTTCACGATATTCCTTGTAAACGCCACAGTTTCGATCACACCGAGAGAGGATATAGTAGATGTGTTTGTGATTGACAAGTGGACTGGGTTGTCTACGCGTGGGTCTAAGTATCACCCGCTACCCGCGGACGATCGCTACATTGTATTTGTTGTTTCAAGGAATGGGAATACAGGGAGGATCGAGGTCTACGACGCGGGATTACCAGTTTACGACACAGGTTATCACAGGTATGTTCAGGTGAGAATAAAGAGGAAGTTCACAAGCACAGCTCAGATGTTTGACTACGTGTTCTCGAACAGCTATATGCCGATCTTTGTAGCAAGGGAGTTCTTGAGAGAAGCAGAGGTAAGATCAAAGAAAGAAATTATACCAGCACTAATGCCGTACTACGTGAGTAGATCAATTACGCCAGGGTACATCGGGGCTATCGCAGACGTAGAAAACCTTGAGATAACAGAAGAATTGCTGATGTTCTTTGGATGGTTTGACTGGGGAGCAATATTCGATAACTTCATGGCAAAGCTTGGGATAATAGGATGTCTTATTGGAACAGGTGGAGCAATAATTGCAACGAAGGGAGCGGCTACACCGATCGCACACATGATGGCGAAGGGATGTCTCGCAGGCGGATCGCTTGGAGCAGGGATCGGAGCATTTATTGAAACAGTAAAGTCGTATTTCATAAAAGATACTACACCGCCACCGCCATCGCCTCCGCCCCCGCCTCCACCACCGCCACCGCCGGATATTAAACCCTATAGGGACGCGTTCGATGAAAGCAAAACAGCGCTCGAGCAAATGCTGACATCATGGCGTGATCAGGGCAGGATAACGCAAGCAGAGTACGAAACAGCGATGATGCATTTGGCAACAATGAAGGAGATGTACGAGGCAACGATCAAGGATCTCTACGACTACGCGGAGACAATATACGAAAAAGCGTGGAACGAGGCATGGAACAAGGGCTACCAGGAAGGATACAGCAGAGGACGGGACGAAGAGAGAAAAAAGATGATACCGTACGTTGTAGGAGCTGGAGGAGTAGGTCTTGTGATTGGTGTGCTGGTGGGGAGGAGGTAGGTATGAGTGAGTCAGCTAAGTACGAGTACGAGAAGTTCAAGCTAGCAACGATCGTGATACTTGTATCAATAGTCTCGCTTGTAATAACTGCAATTTCATATTGGATAATAATGAAGCAAGACGCAACCATATTGGCAACGGTATCGGCAAGT
>JAWAXJ010000029.1:0-9853 GCA_038896955.1 Desulfurococcaceae archaeon | reverse complement strand
AGATCCTGGGTGGAGGACAAGAAGTGGGTAGATCAGCGGTATACCTGAAGCACAGAGACAAGGGAATACTACTTGACTATGGAATAAGCTTTGATGAAGAAGACAAACCAAAACTACCACTACACGTTAGACCTATCGATGTTTCATTTATAGGTATAACGCATGCTCACTTAGACCACGTGGGTGCAGCACCCTACCTCTTCATAAGCGAAAATCCCAGGGTTTTCGCAACTAGGCCCACAATGGATATTGCAAGACTACTGATACTAGACTTCCTCAAACTAAACTCGTACTACGTAGAGTACGAGATTAGAGAGTTCGATAGAATGTACAGGAGCACAGTGTTTCTAGACTACGGAGAAAGAGTAGACTTAGATGAATTCACAGTACAACTATTCGATGCAGGCCATATTCTGGGTAGCTCGATGGTGTACATAGAAGCACCCAACGGTGAGAAAATACTCTACACCGGTGATTTCAATACTCTTCAAACGTGGACTTTGAGAAGTGCTGAACGTCCTCTCCAGGGAGTTACAACACTGATAGTAGAGTCAACCTACGGTGGTAGAAATCACCCCGAAAGACACCATGCAGAGAAAAGACTCGTAGAAGTGGTTGAAGAAACCATTGACAAAGGAGGCACTGTTCTAATACCAGCATTCAGCGTGGGGCGTACGCAGGAGGTAATAACAGTGCTGCATGTGCAAGCACCCTACTTGGACATATACGTTGATGGTATGAGCAGAGATATCACGGAGATTTACCTTAAGCACAAGAAGTTTCTAAGAGATCCAGCGTTGTTTCAGCGCGTTGTAGAAAACGTGAACTTCGTAACAGACTCTTCAATGAGAAGAAAGCTTGTTAAAAAACCAACACCATGCGTAATTGTTGCATCAGCTGGAATGCTCAAGGGTGGACCAAGTCTCTACTACCTAAAGCACCTGGCTCAGGATGGAAGAAACAGCATTGTACTGGTGAGTTATCAAGCGGTTAATAGCAATGGTCACAAGCTACTTGAAACCGGAGTGCTCAAGGAGCAAGGAATAGACTACCCGGTTAAAGCCAGAGTAGAGTGGATAGACCTCTCAAGTCACGCTGGTAGAGATGACATCGTAAAGTACATAGATGGGTTTAGGAGTACTCTCAAAGACGTAATCATAGTTCATGGATCCCCGCAGGACGCCAAAGAACTTGCAGCGAGGATCAGAGAAGTACTCGGTAACGATGTAAGAGTGCACTTACCTGCGAACGGGGAAACCGTGAACACCTACTTGTAGAACTCCTCATGAATTTAAACCCCCTCAGAGGATAAGAGAGAAACGGCGGTTGCGCCGGGGTAGCTCAGCCTGGTAGAGCGCCGGGCTGTTAACCGCACTGGGGTTCAGCCTGGTAGAAACCCGGTGGTCCGGGGTTCAAATCCCCGCCCCGGCGTTTAACAAAAATTCAGTTAAGTGTGAACGTCTCCATTACGCTCGATGTTGAGACCAGTATGTAGCTACTGATACTAGAGGTAACTGAAAAACTATGGGTAATACTGCTTCTAGCTTAACCGGGAACTACTCTAGATCCCTATGAAATCCTCAGGCTTTGGTGGTTCTGGTTTCAGTCCTTTCCTCGTTCTGATCTTGGCGATCAGGTCCATTAGCAGAGACTCCGGTACAGGTGCCCAGCGGCTGAAGTCCTGACCCCATATAGCTTTACCTGCTGTAGCGTTTCTGAGCATGTCTGCTAAGTCAAAGGACTCTGCAACCGGTACTTCAGCTAGTATTCTAGCTAGGTTTTCACTCTGTTGAACATCGAGCATTTTACCGCGTTTCTTCGTAATAATAACTGATATGTTACCAATGTACTCTAGTGGTGTTCTAATATCCAGCTTCAGTATCGGTTCTAGAAGTGTTGGTTTAGACGTGAGAAAACCTGCGAATATAGCGTTTCTAACCGCTGGGTATATCTGTGCAGGACCTCTGTGCGCTGGGTCTTCGTGGATCACAGCGTCGTGTAGTATTACCTTGAGTCCTCTCACCGGCTCGTGAGCTAGTGGACCCTCTCTTACTGCAAGCCTAAAGCCTTGTATTAGCGTATCTCTAACTTCTCTCAGGTACTGAACTCCGGTTGTTAGGTCCACGAGAACATTTATGTTCTCGTCGATAGCTATTATTCTTCTAGCAACATCGGTATCCCATCCAGCGTGGTCTCGAAGCAGCTTGGCTCGTTCTCTTGGATCCATGTCCTCCGTGATTATACCCTCCTGTATTAGCTTAATCGCTTCCTCGTCCAAGGGTTCAACGCTAATGTAGAACTTGTTGTGCTTGTTGGGTGATTTACCTTCGAATATCTGGCTTTTATCTCTTATGGTTTCTCTGTAGACGATCACCGGTGGTGAAGCTACAACTTCTAGTCCGTACATCTCCTTGAGAAGAGTTAGTGCTATTTCAATGTGAAGAGTACCAACACCGCTGAGTATGTACTCACCTGTTTCCTCGTTTATTTTTACAACAAGGCTTGGGTCTTCCAGGTGTAGCTTGTAGAGAGAATCGATCATCTTGGTTAACTGCTGTGGGTTCTTTGGTTCTAATGCAACGGTTACAACGGATTCTGTTATCATTCTGAACCTTTCAAAGGGCGTCATGACGTCCTTCAGTAACGGGGATACTATGGTTTCACCAGCTCTAGCCTTGTCCAGTCCTAGAGTAGCTGCGATGTTTCCAGCTGTTATGTAGTCTGCGATCTCCCGGTAAGGACCCATGTAGAGCCCTACCTGTAGAACACGCTGAGCTGTTCTAGCGTTCACCAGGAAGACCTCTTCTCCCGGTTTCACTGTTCCAGAGAAAACTCTACCGGTAGCAACTAGACCAGCGTGTGGGTCTACTTTCACGTCTGTAGCCATCATTACTAAGGGTCCGTTTGGATCGCACTCTACCATGGCTTTTGCTACCTCGCTGTTGAGATCACCATGCCAAATCTTCGGTATTCTGTACTTTTGAGCTTCCCTGGGATTAGGCAGGAACTTTACCACCATGTCGAGCAGAGCTTCGTGTAGCGGTACTTGCTTTTGAAGTTCAGCTACTCCTTCTTTACCTCGGTTGTAAGCATCAATTATATCCGAGATCTTGATGCCCTTCTGCTGTGCTAGTGGAATCGTTAACCCCCATCTATCTCTGGCAGAGCCGAATGCTACTTGCCCTTTAGCCGGGTCCAGAAGCCATGCTTTTTGAAACTCCTTATCAGCGTACATGGATATCAAGGTGTTAATGTCCTTGATTATCTGCACAAGCCTCTGCTGTATTTGACTTGGAGAAAGCTTCAGCTCTTTTATCAACCTGTCTATCTTGTTTATGAAGAGTATTGGTTTAACTCTCTCCTCCAGAGCAACACGCAGGTACATTTCCGTTTGAGTCATCACGCCTTCCACAGCGTCAACAACAACTATTGCTCCATCAATAGCTCTCAAAGCTCTCAGTGTCTTTGACTGAAAATCAACGTGTCCCGGTGTATCGATCAGGTTTATCACGTAGGGTTTACCCTTGTACTCGTGGTAAAGGCTTACGTTTGCGGCTTTAACAGTCATTTGTCTTCTCTGCTCGATGTCCAGGTAGTCTAATGCAAGTGCTTGTCCAGCGAGCTTCTCCGAGAGTAAACCAGCAGCGCTGAGCAGTGAATCCGAAGTTGTGGTTTTACCGTGGTCTACGTGAGCTGTAATGCCAATGTTTCTAACCTGCTCTATGTTTCTCATTATCTTGAGTACTTCGATCGTCTGCTTGTACTTTACCATGGTTATCTACCTCTTGAAAGCACAGAGTTCACTATTCTCAGAGGGCGATTTATACTTTAGAACTCAGAATTGCTTTTTTAGCTTTTATTCTTGAAGCTTAACTCTACTTTCAAGAACTTCTGTGAGTTTATCCCTGATGTGCTTAATGGTCTCTGCTACTACGTTGTTGAAATCCCTTGAATAAGCAATACTTCCTCTAACTGTAACGTCGAGAACAACATCAACACTGTTGCTCTTTTTCACAATGCTTATAACTATGCTGTAGTCTGTTTTAGGGGGAAGAATCTTTTCAAGGTGTTTTTCAGCTTCCCTTTCCAGTGTATCTACGAGCTCCTCTAGCTCATCTTCACTCAGACTACTGAGTGTAGAAAAATACAGTTTATTAGACTTCATTCTGGGTTATTTCACCTTGTAATTAAGCCATGTTTTTCAAGAGCTTCGCGTATTTTGTTCTCGAGATCGTTTATCTGCTTACTTAGAAAGTCCAGTTGCTTTTTGTACTTATCGCGTTTTATCACCAAGAGCTCTTTTCTCTCCTCGAGTTCCTTCCAAATGTCAGCTTTGGTTTTTCTCACAAGTACGTGTCCCACAGCCTTGTACACTTCAGCATCGTCACTCAAGTTCTTCAGAGCATCAATGATACTGTCGATCTCGCTTAACTCAGCCTCCACTATGCGTAGTTCAGCTTCGATTCTAGTGTAGTGATCTCTCAGTGTTTGATGCTGCACGAGTAGTTGCTGAACTTCAGGTGGGAGAGTTTTCTCCTGTTGCTTTCCAGTAGACATTTTCGACATCACCTACAACTCTTAGTAGAAGTGCTAAAACACCTATAAAGCTGTTGTTGAGTGCACGTAGCTTGCTTATACTACTGCAGTTCATGGTTAAAACAAGTCGTTTGCCTTCTACGCTTATATCAGCTTTACAGACTTCAGGCACGTTTTTTACGTCAGGTACGAGAGCTCTGTATACGGCGTACCCCAGGTTTTCCGAGGGGAACTCGATGCTGTACTTAACTTCTACTTTCAAATGATCCACCTTTTACAACTCTTTTAACTTTAAGCAGAGGACCAACAGGGTTTCCGTGAACATTTAACCACTTTACAACGATGAACTCGGATTCTTCTAGTACTAGTTTCAAGCTAGCACTATTACTGTGTATTTTGCTGAATACCTTGATCAAAGCATCGGCAAGGTAGAAGCAGTCATCGGATAGGCACTTTGTGTAGTCCACGCTTATACTCTCGGCATTGTATGCTCTCGAGGATTCTGGGTTTTCACGTGAAAGCTTAACTCCACCTAGTTCTACCCCCACGAACACCTCTACGGAGGGATGCGGGTAGCCGTCTTTGACCTCGTATATGTGGATAGCACCAGGATTACCGTGCTTCTCTGAAACTATAGCTAGAAAAGAACAGTTTCTTCTCCGAGCCTCGATTGCTAGTTCAACGATTGTTTTATGCCCTCTGTTTACTCTCTGAGAGCGTGGAAGAACAGATGCAAGGTCTTTAATAAAGCTTCTAGTTCTTGGTGAAGGTCTGTGTGATGTTGTGAGAAGAATCAAAAACCCTAGTCCCTGACCACAACGCTTGGAAATGTTTTCGATAGTTCTGTTCTAGGAACATACGCTCCTCCAGTCCACTTTGCTCCGCACTTCTTACACATCCATATTCCAGTACTAATCCTAACTACTCTTCCTCTGTGAGCGCAGAACGGGCATGTGTGTGGTGCGTAGCGCTTCATTAGAACATCTCTAACTTTCTTTCTAAGTGTTGCTCCGTATCTTGCTCCGTACCTACCTGCTATCTTTACAACCTTTGTTCTAGCCACACTTAAGCACCCATTTCCGATAGGGGTTTAACATAGTTACCAGGGTTATTTAGGATATTCTTAATGTAGCTTATAAGCCACCTTCCTTTGCTCAATGCTATGTCTACTGATTTTTCAAGCGTAGTCCTGGTAATTCCTTTTTCACCACGCTTCTGTATACCGCATATTCTACCCTCTTCGTCTACAGCGATTGTGATTACTGATTCAGCGACGTACTCTTCCTCGAGGGAGGGATCTACGAATACGATATCGCCAATGATACCCATGGTTACGGATACAACGATGTTTCTCACGGGTAGCGGGTTCTCCCTGTTACTCTTATCAATTTTGTAGCCCTGTTCTAGCTTCAGAAGCCGGGGCATTTTTGCTGTTGCAAGAGCTAGTACAGAAGCCAGCATTCCAGCATCAATAGCGTTTCCAGCGTGGTCTACCAGGTATATGTCGTTAAAGACAACCCATGCTAGTTTTCCAGGTTCTATGATGAGCTTCTCGAGGTCTAGTACTCTGGGTTCTCTGAGAGACCTATCTATAACTCTAGCAAGTTCAATAGCGTTCTCATCTGGAGGTCCGGGTTCAAAGGATGGTGAAGCCAGTGGAACAAACTCCGCGTGCACCTGTAAAACACCTTCGTTTGGTCTATCCGGGTATGGTGCACCTATGTCCAGTTTTACACCGGCAATGATCTGCGTTTTACCTAACTTAACGAGAGCACTTCCTTCTGACTTCTCTATTGGATTAAGGATAACCGAGATCGGTCTGTAGTCTAGTAAACCACGACCATCTACTCTCTCTCCGCGTTTTAGGCTCTTCACCAGCTGTTCAACGTACAGCTTTGGAAGAGGCTCTTTTTCGGGTGTAATGCTCATAGTTATCTAGCCTCTTCAGCCATTTTTAAGTACTTTAGGTAAAGAGCTTCTTTAGCAATTTTGTATATGTGCTCAGCAGCTGAGAATGCTAAGCTAATCGCCTTGTTGAACTCTTCCGGTGTTAGTACACCGTTCAACTGGAGTAGTACAACCTCGTTTAAGTTTGGTAGTATCCCTACGGGCATATCAGCTTCCCCGTACTGGTCTTCAAGCTCGTTCACGTCTACGACCAGGGTTCCGTTGACCTTGCCTATGGCTACTCCTATCGCTAAGTCCTTCATTGGAATACCAGCATCAGCTAGAGCTACTGAAGCTGCTGTTAAACCAGCAGTTCTCGTTCCTCCATCAGCTTGTAGTACCTCAATAAACACGTCTATACCAGAACGAGGAAACATGTACGTGAAAACAACAGCCTCTAGAGCTTCTCTTATAACCTTTGAAAGCTCTATTTCTCTCCGCGTTGGAGCAGGACTTTTACGCTCCTCTGTTGAGAAGGGAGCCATGTGGTACCTTACTCTTAGAACAGCTCTGTCTGGTAGAGCTATGTGCCTTGGTAGTACTTCCCTTGGACCATACACAGCTGCAAGTACTTTTGTACCACCGTACTCCACTAGCGCGCTTCCATTAGCGTTCTTTAGAACACCCACGGTTATCCTAACAGGGCGAAGTTCATCTGGTTTTCGACCATCTACTCGAGTTCCATCTTCTCTAATCAACACCGGTTTACTACTCACTTGTATGCACCCAGTTCTGATTCTAGAAGCATTTTCACCTCTTCTGTGAGACCTCTTAAGTGTGCTTTAGCTTCTATTAATCTTACAGCCTTTACTAGTGCTTTAAGGGACTGTTCACTGGGGCATTTAGCCCATATGTACCCGTTTAATCCTATGGTAAGCTCGCACTTAGTCAGAGAAGTTAGTACGTTGAACATACTACCCTTCCTACCTATGACTCTGGCAACTTTGCTCGGCTTTATATCAATTACAAAACCATCAACGATCTTACCAAGTCCTTTACCCTTAACCGTTAGAACAGGGTCTCGAAGCCTATCGAAAGACGCTATTTTAGCCAGTACGAAGTCTCCTGTATCTAGGTAGTTTCTCAGGTTGTGTACAGCTGGGTTAAACCCCTCTATGACATCACTCGCTGGAAGAATAGCTTTGTAAGGTGCTTTTATATCAACAAACCATGATGATAAACCCACATCGACCACGACTCCAATTACGAGATCATCCTTTCGTGGTATGTAAACACCCTCTAGTGGTATAATACTGATGTTCTTGTCTTCAACGCTTACAACTCCAAGTACATCGCTGTAAACCTTGTTTCCTATGATGTATATGTGCTTATCGGGGAAATGCCTAAGCTCTGCTCCTGGAGCAACCTCGTTTTCCTCGAGCACAGCGATGCAGTCTCCAGGTCTAACAAGCTGTCTATCTGCCACGATAAGCTTCATAGAGTTACACCACGCTGATTATTTTAACATCTCCTCGACCCTTGGTCAAAGCGTTAACTCTGTCTATTAACTCCTGCTGTAGTCCAGCAGGTATTTCGAGTTCCACATTCAAGCTTCCATCACTAAGCCAAACCGTTTTCTTAACTGTTCCCATCCCCTGAAGCATTTTAAGACCTCTACTAGCAACATCAGAGGGTAGTTTTACAGCAACGTAGGCTTTTGCCACCTTTATAGGAATAACCTTAGCCAGCTGCGAAATAATGTCTTCGAGCTGCTGTTCAGCTGGTTTAAAGGGATCCACTGAGACCCTGGCTTGCTCCATGGCTAGTTCTAGTCTTTTAACGGGTATTGGGAGCTTCGTCTTAGGGTCAACAACGTTTCTCGCTATGAGGTTAAGGATCTGAGCTTTCTTCTCCTCTATTAGCTTACGACGTTGTTCTGCTGTGAGCTGAATTTCACCTCTCTTTATTATCTCCAGTGCAACTGTTCTGGGATCATCCGTACCAAACACGGCTCTCATGGACTCAGGAGAAGCCTTGAGACCCTTCTTTGCATCCTTGTACACGAAGTCGCTGACCAGGACTTCATCTATGCTAATGCTTTTACCTTCTCTAAGTTGCAGAGCTTTATCGGGATCTACGAGGATCTCGAACCTATGTCCCTTTGCTTCAAAGCGTGCAATAACGTGTTTTTCCTTCAAGGGGTTACACCAAAGCTGTAAAAGTAGACTTAAAAGACTCTCAGTGCACGTAAAACCTGTGATTATAATAGTCTATTTCAGCTTTTTATCTTACCTTCGCTCTCTAGTTCCTTGATAAATGCTCTTACCTCCTCCGGTTTGAGAACCATGAACTTCCTGTTGTGTATATCAGCGTAACCAATCTCAATGAAATTCTCGTATGGTTTAGACTCAATTATGTTGATAATCGTTAGAAGTGCTAGCTTTATTGTATCCTTAACGTCTAAGTCGTATCTGTAGTTCTTCTCCAGGTACTCGAGGACAACGTTGCTCTTCTCACCTATAGCTGTAGCGTAGTAACCTAGGTATCTTCCACTAGGCTCAGTCATGAATAGCTGTGGACCCTTATCGTCTACACCGGAGAATATTATGGATACACCGAATGGTCTTACACCAGCATGCTGTGTATACATCTGCTTTACATCGCATACGAGCTTAGTAATGTACTCTACTGGTATGGGTTCATCGTAGTAGAATCTGTACAGTAGCGCCTGGTATATGGCGTAGTCGATCAGAATTCTTCCATCACCAGCCATACCAGCATAGCTCGCGCCCACGTGATCGTCTATTTTGAATATCTTCTGAATAGTTGTTTCATCAGAGAGCGGTGATATCTTCCTTTTTTCAGCAACTACGACAGACGCTGTTCTTGTTTTCAAACCTAGAGTAGTCCAACCTCTTCTTACAGCTTCAAAAGCGTACTCCACTTGGTATACTCTACCGTCTGGCGAGAATATCGTTATTGCTCGATCGTACGCTGCAGCTACTGGGAATCCCATACTTACACACCCAGCCAGATTTCAACAATGGTCTTAGTGGTAAAAAAGACTAACTTACGTGGTTATCACGGTAACTAATTCCCACATGAATGAGTATGTGAACAGATGGGATTTTATGCTATGGTCAAGGAGCAACAGCTGGTATTGCTATTAGAACCATGAACGTGTAGAGCACTGTCAGCACAGCAGCAGTGATCACAGTACTCGTTGCAGACCACACAAACACACCTCACTCCTTTTCTTATCGGTTAACGCGGTATCCACGAGAAATCTGGCTACAGTGCTTAGAGCTATATGTGCTATCATGTTAACAACACACGTTGATGACAACCGGTGCACGTGAACTGTGAAGAGTAGTAGTGATATACGGGTACTCTTTTTGATAACAACTCTACAGTAGTACCTGCTATCTTC
>JAWAXJ010000028.1:0-9899 GCA_038896955.1 Desulfurococcaceae archaeon | reverse complement strand
AGGGTTCTAGCATTTGACATCGAAGTGTACACCGAGCATGGTTCTCCAAAACCAGCTAGAGACCCGGTTATTATAATTGGTGTAACCACGGACAAGAAGCAGGTGATGCAGTTCACAGCAGACGAGTTTAATGACGAGAAGGCTCTAAGAGAGTTTGTTAACTACGTGAACAGCTATGATCCAGACATAATACTAGGGTATAACTCGAACAAGTTTGATTGGCCATACCTCATAGATAGATCGAAAGTTCTAGGAATACAGCTTGACGTAGGCCGCAGAAAGGGTTCAGCACCTTCTACCAGCACCTATGGACACATATCAATACCTGGAAGACTCAATGTAGACCTGTTGCACTTCGCGGAGGAAATACCAGAGATAAAGCTGAAGAGTCTCGACATAGTAGCTGATTACCTAGGAGTTATGAAGCGGGAAGAAAGGATTCTAATAGACTACGCTGAGTTCCCCAGCTACTGGAAAAACCCCGAGAAAAGAAAACTTCTCCTAAAGTACAATCTTGACGATGTTCTATCAACTCTGGGTCTTGGAGAGAAATTCCTACCCTTTGCTATGCAACTATCGTACTTAACAAGACTACCGCTGGACCAGGTTGGAGCAGCTAGCGTGGGGCACAGGCTTGAATGGTTTTTAATGTACGAAGCATACAAGCGTGGAGAACTAATACCCAATAGAGAGGAGAGAGAAGCTGAACCCTACAAGGGAGCCGTTGTTCTTCGCCCAGTACCCGGAGTTCACGAGAATATAGCTGTACTGGACTTTACAAGCATGTATCCCAGCATCATGATCAAGTACAACGTTGGTCCAGATACCATTGTAAAGCACACTGAGTGCCTTGAACAAGTGCACAACATCGCCCCCGAGGTTGAACACTGCTTTGCGAAGGAACCACCAGGCTTCTTCAAGAGCGTTTTAACAAAGCTCATTGAGCTGAGAAAAGCTCTAAAAGAAGAACTGAAGAAGTACCCACCTGAATCCTACGAGTACAGGTTACTAGACGAAAGACAGCGAGCGGTGAAGATATTGGCAAATGCGACCTACGGGTACATGGGCTGGGTTGGCGCAAGATGGTACTGCAAGCAATGCGCTGAAGCTGTAACTGCTTGGGGTAGATCTCTAATAAGAAAAGCCATTGAGCTTGCTCAGAGCTTAGGTCTCAAGGTTATTTACGGGGACACTGACTCACTGTTCGTAACGTACCATCCGGAGAAAATCAGCAAGTTCGTGGAGCTCGTTGAAAAAGAGCTCGGCTTTGAGATCAAAGTAGACAAGGTCTACAAGAGAGTGTTTTTCAGCGAAGCTAAGAAGAGATACGCAGGGCTTCTAGAGGATGGTAGAATAGATATTGTTGGTTTTGAAGCTGCGCGTGGTGACTGGGCGGAGATCGCAAAGGAGGTTCAAGAACGTGTGACCGAAATTCTACTCAAAGAAGGTAGTGTAAACAAGGCTATTGAGTATGTTCGAAGCGTAGTGCTCGACCTTGCACAGGGTAAAATACCCGTTGAAAAGCTAATTATATGGAAGACCTTGACGAAGCCCATATCGGAGTACGATGTTGAAGCACCTCACGTAAGAGCTGCTAAGAAGATGATTAAACTGGGCTACGAAGTTGACGTAGGTGATAAAATAGGCTTTGTAATCCTGAAGGGTTCAGGCAAGGTCTCCGATAGAGCTGAACCATATATGCTAGTAAAAGACTCCAAGCTCCTGGACTACAATTACTACGTAGATCACCAGGTAATTCCTGCTGCACTCAGAATACTAGAGTACTTCGGGGTTACTGACACTCAGTTAAAGCGTGTTTCGACAACAAGAAAGAGCTTGTTTGAATATATCGGTAAAAAACAAGAGTAGTAATTCAGTCTACTGTGTAAAGATCTCGTTGAATGTTAAAACTACTAAATTGGGGTTCTTGTACTGTATTTTACCAACTCTAGCACCAATTATCAGCTTTATAGCCTTGGTGGAAGCTGTATCCAGTAAACGCTGTGTTATAATTCCGTCCATAACTACAGCATACACTTTACCTGGCTCTAATCCCTCAATCTCAGCTACGAGATCCCTTACAGGTATCTTCTTCACTTCCTGCCAGTCACTATTAAACAGTACAGACTCTAGAGTTCCCTGGAGCGATTTCATAAGCTCTGCAACTTTCAGCGGTATAAGCAGAGTTTCCTCGACTTTCTCCTCTACAATCTTGTGGAACTTTCTCTGAGTTTGAAGCAATATCTCGGATTCCTTGTCACCTTGTTTGGCCCTCTGCTCAAGATATTCGAGAACGGGTTGCGCTTTCGATAGTACTTCTTCGATCTCTTTCCCTGTGAGCTCTTCAACTTCTACGTTTGGTGGTGCTCTCGCGATGTAGTCTACTCTCATGGACCTGAGAACTTCTTTGATCACCAGATCACCTCCGTGATCTCCGTCAACTAGAAGAATGATTTTCCTATTCTGCGATAGGTCCTTGATTGTTTCCGATACTCTTCTTGCGCCTCCTAGCGCTATCACGTTAGTGTAACCGTACCTTAGTAAGTTGATTACGTCTGCACGTCCCTCAACTACTATAATTGTGCTAGCTTTATCGATGTCAGGACCGGCTGGAAGCTCGTCAGGACCATAGGATATCGGCTCCGGTGTTCTCAACCTGTCCTGAATAGTTTTTATTATGTCCTTGAGATCCGGTGTTTTCTCTTTCCCCCATACTTTGAGTATTTCAACTGCTCTCTCAATTATTTTCCTTATACGTTCAGCTCTGAGGTCTACGATGTCTACTACTTTAACTTCAGCATCGTAAGGTCCAACTCTATCCACGATCTCCGTGAGAGCTGCTAGTAGAGCTGTTTCCACTCTATCGAGATTGCTTGGAATCAGAATTTCACCTATAGTTTTGTTACTCTGTGTTCTTATGTTTACCTGTATTCTACCAACTCTGCCTTTATCCTGAAGAACCTTAAGGTCGAATTCTCCACCTAGCAAACCCTCTGTTTGCCCAAATATAGCTCCTATTATATCGTGTTTATCCACGACACCGTCAACAGTTATACGTGCTCTGATCAAATACTTGGCCATTAGTAATGCACCATCGAATCAACTGTGAATCGAAAATTCACCACGCTTGTAAGACTAGTCTGAAGTGTAGGGGTTTATTAGTCTTCAAGTTTTTATACTGCTTACTAGCCTTAAATTCTCTATACTACTCTAACTCTATTAACTTTTTTGTTTTGCCAACTGTATCTTCTTATTCTTCTGCTTCTTCCAAAGCCGCACGCTGCACAGTAACCCTTTGCCACGTTGAAGCTGTGTCTACCGCATCTACGGCATCTAATATGCGTTTTGCTACGCCCATGTTTACCAAAGCTTGTTGTGCCCTTAACCATACCAACATACCTTTTGCTACTCGGTTAGTGGCGAAATAAGTATTATGTTGTCTCCTCTTATAACAACTGTGCCGAGTTTTCTAATGTTCTCTTTGCCGAGTTCCTCAGCGTTCTCTAGTACAACGTTCAAGTGCTGATCAAAACTTCTCAGAACACCTCTTAGTGCTACACCATCACGAGTTTTAATTAGTACCATGTTTCCTAGGTTTTCCTCAAGTATCTTGTGTGCAGTTTCACTCAAACTAAAGCCCCCTATTAGCTCAATTACTACTTAATGCAACCATCATTGTTAATACACTACTGAAGGCTTTTATAAATCACTATCCACCTTGGTGTAGAATTAGAGATTTAAGAAGTAGCTTATGTTAAACCACCTGTTGGTGATAAGCATGCCGTTCAACAAGGGTGATTTTCTGCTCATAGAGTTCACCGTACGTGTAAAAGAAACGGGTGTTGTTATTGATACAACAGATGCTGAGCTTGCAAAGAAGGAGAATGTATATGATCCCAATAAGCTCTACGGACCAGTTTTACTAATCCTCGGAAAGAACTGGATAAACCCCTTCGTCGAAGAAGAAATTGCCAAGATGTCCGAGAACGAGGAAAAGGAAATTGAAGTTCCACCCGAGAAAGCCTTTGGGGAAAGAGATCCAAGCAAAATCAAGGTGTTCAGTCTCAGGGATTTTCAAAGACGTGGTTACGAAGTAAACGTTGGTGATACCGTTGAGATCGGAGGATTAAGAGGGATTGTAAAGCAGATCAGCGGTGGTAGGGTAGTAATAGACTTTAACCATCCATTAGCAGGTAAAACCCTCGTATACCGAGTAAAGGTTGTTAAGAAGGTAGAAGATACGGAGGAAAAGATAAAAACACTATCTTCAAGACATCTTAAAATACCAGCGAACGAGATAACCACTATCTACCAAGAACAGGAGAAAAAACTTACCATTGTGCTACCTGGTAAATACATAACGAGAGAACACTTGGGTTACGCTAAGTTAACACTTGCAGCAGACATATTTGAGCACTTCAAAGACCTGGTCAACAAACTGGTGTTCCAAGAAGAGATCTCGCGCCAAAGCTAGGCAGGTACTTTCAAGGTTTAGATAACTATTCCCTTTACACTATACCAGTTTCTTTGAGAACCTTTAAAGCAGCTTCTTCCGACAGACCTCTTTCACCCAGAATAGTGTATCTTTCTGGTCTAATAGTATGCGCTATTGTAAGCGCCTTTACTAGTACCTCTGGTTCTATGTTTAGCTCGTAGGCTGATGTTGGAAGACCGGTTTTCCTCATGATCTCCTTCACGGATCTCCATCTTTTATCGCCGTATATGTACAGCATGACAACGGTTCCCAAGGCTACTGCTTCACCGTGAAGAACTCTCCCAGGAGCCAATAACTCAATTGCATGAGCGAATAAGTGCTCACTTCCACTGGCAGGTCTGCTGGATCCAGCTATGCACATCGAAACACCACTACTGATAAGAGCCTCCACGAGTATTCTTACGCCCTCAACAGAGCCGCTTGCTATTAGCTCATGGTACTTTATTACATGCTTTGCACTCATGAGAGCTAGCTGAGCAGCGTATTCACCGTAGTACTCACCTCTTAGTCTATGCGCTAATCTCCAGTCTTTCACCGATACAAGCTTGCCTAGTAGATCACCCATTCCTGATAGGATAAGTCTTCGAGGTGCTCTAGCTAGAATGCTAGTATCTGCTACAATCGCGTATGGAACCTCTGTGTATACGCTGTAAGGTCTACTGGTACCTTTAAGACTTGCAAAGGGGCTTGCTATTCCATCGTGACTCGGTGCTAAAGGAACACTTATCATGGGTACTTTGAGTTTCGAAGAAACGTACTTAGCTATGTCAATGGATTTACCACCACCTACACCGAATATCGCGTCTACACTTTCATTCCTTAGCTTATCCAGGATCCTCTCCGCTGTATTAACGTGAGCATCTTGCACTTTAACTACTACAACATCTGCTTGGTCTTTAACCATTTTCTCTACTATGAATCCCCCTACACTGTACGTGTGTTCTCCGGTGACCATGGCTACCTTGGAAACATTGTTCTTGGCGAATTTCAATATCAATGGAATTTCATTCAGTGCACCATCTCCAATAACGATTCTCTTTGGTAAGTCGATTTTGTGAATACTGCTCACTCAATGCACCTAACTTTAATCTAGTTCTGAGTAGATAGATAATTTTGCTTTAAAAGTACTACACCTCCATAAATAAACCATGGATAAATAAGCAATCAGGGTGTACTCTAAGTGAAGTACGAAACCAAAACCACCACCGTGGGGTTAATCGCCAGCGATCACGTTGTTCTAGCAGCTGATAAGAGAGCATCTGCTGGTACAATGGTGTACCATAAACAGGTTAAGAAGATCTCTAAGTTAACAGACTACGCTGCACTTACAATATCCGGTCTCGTTGCTGATGCTCAGTTTCTAGTTGAAAACGCAAGGTACTATTCAAGAAGATACGAAGTGATCCTAGGTAAGCCCATAGGACTTCGTGCACTCGCGAACTACCTATCACTACTACTCTCTGCGTACTTAAGGTACTATCCCTTCCTAGTACAGCTAATACTAGGAGGTTACGATTCTGAAGGTCCCCATCTGTACTACTTAGACCTCTACGGTACAGTATCAAAAGAAAAATACACGGCTACGGGAAGCGGTTCTCCGGTAGCCTATGGTGTGCTAGAGTCCGAGTACAAAGACGATCTCTCCGTAGATGCAGCAGTAGACCTTGCTGTAAAAGCTGTAAAGGCAGCTATTATGAGAGACGGCTTTACAGGGGAGGGTGTTGACGTGGTAGTTATCGGACGCGATGGTGTACTGCTAGAAAAAACTGTTCCTCTCAAGAAAACTCTCGAGAAAACCTAAGCGTACTCCAGTTGTTAAAGCTAAGGTTTTAAAAGCCTTAATCCAATACTTACGTGGAGCACGGTTGCGTTCTTATCTCCTTGGAGTTTAAGGTGTTACATGCTTGATATCCGGTAGAGTAGTGCTAGATAGAGGTAAAATGAGCTTAATTAAGAGCATTTTAGAGGAGATACCACCAGAACTGGGTTACCCGAACATAGAGTTCGAAGGACCATACATAGTCATATATGTAAGCAACAGAGAAGCTCTAGTTAAATATCCACAGCTAGCACAGCATATAGCTAAGAAGGTTCGCAAGAAGATCATTATTAAAGTTCAAAAGGAAGCTAGACTGCCAGCTGAAATGGCAAAGATTAAAATTGCTGAACTGTTACCAAAAGACGTAGGATTGGACCATAACTACATGTACTTCGATGAGCACGCTGGAGAAGTATGGTTAAAGGTGGAAAAACCGGGGTTGCTCATCAGTCGAAACCTGCTGATCAACGTACTCGCAGAAACAGGTTGGCGCATAGTACCTCTTCGCAGAACACGCTCGGAGTCCAAGATCATTAATGATGTGCTCAACATAGTGCTCAAGCAATCCGAGTACAGAGCTGAGTTCATGAAAAACCTTGGGGAAAGGATACACAGAGATGTTATCTTCAAGAACAACTATGTCAGGATCACAGCACTTGGAGGCTACAGAGAGGTGGGCAGATCAGCTACGCTCGTAGAAACTCGCGAGAGTAAAGTGCTACTGGATTTTGGTGTTAATGTTGGAGCCCTCGAGAACCCTAGCAAAGCATACCCGTTGATCGACATGATCAGAGTAGACGAGCTAGACGCTGTTATAGTTACACATGCACACCTGGACCACGTAGGTCTTGTTCCACTACTCTACAAGTACGGTTACAGAGGCCCCGTATACGTTACTAAGCCTACTCGCGATCTCATGACAATTATGATCAAGGACATGATCGATGTAGTAAAGAGAAGTGGAAAATACCTACCCTACGGAGAAAAAGACTTAGCTACAATGCTTACACACACCATAACTGTTGACTACGAAGAAGTCACGGATGTAGCACCCGACATGAAGCTGACAATGTACAGCGCTGGTCATCTCCTGGGTTCAGCCATAGTTCACCTTCATGTAGGAATGGGTCTTCACAACATAGTCTACACAGGTGATTTCAAATTCGCAGATACTAGGCTCCTAGTTAAGGCGCACACAGAGTTCCCCCGAGTAGAGACCTTAATAATGGAGAGCACGTATGGTGCCTCTCTCCAGGAGTCTAGAGCTCAAGCTGAAGAAAAGCTCGTTCAGATAGTTAAAAGAACCATTGAGAGAAAAGGTGTAGTCTTAGTACCTGTGTTCGCCGCTGGAAGAGGACAAGAAATACTACTCGTTTTAAATGATGCTATCGAGAGGGGATTACTACCAAAGATCTCAATCTACGTAGAAGGACTTGTTAACGAGGTAACACTCATACATCTCCAGTACCCAGAGTACTTGAACAAGAAAGTTAGGGATAAAATCTTCGAGGGAGAAAACCCGTTCATGAGCGAAAACGCGGTGGTTATCGATAAACCCACGTCAAGAACGGATATTGTCGAGGATAAACCTTCAATAATTGTTGCCACAAACGGTATGTTGAACGGTGGACCCGTTGTAGACTACTTTAAACTCATCGCGGGTGATCCTAACAGTTCACTAGTATTTGTGGGTTATCAAGCCGAGGGAACTCTTGGAAGAGCTGTAAAAGACGGAGCTCGAGAGGTACCCATGGTTGTCGACAACAAGATAGAAACAATAAAAGTGGAGCTTGAAGTGCACAGTATTGACGGATTCAGTGGACATAGTGATCAAAGAGAGCTCGTATCGTATGTTAAATCCATGAATCCTAAACCCAAGAAGGTACTGCTTAACCACGGTGAACCAGGTGCTGTGGAAGCTCTAGCTACTATTCTAAGAAAAACGAAAGAAGTAAGACAGTTCACCGATGATATTTTAACACCGTCACTACTAGACTCCTTGTGCTTAGCTATGAGCTGATGCATGGCTGATAATATGAATACTAGGAGAGTGCTTTTCCCAGGTAGATTTCAGCCTTTCCACTTAGGGCATCAGGCTGCTCTAGAACAGCTTCTATCAGAGTTTGACGAGGTTATTGTAGCTATTGGTAGTTCCCAAGAAGGGTTCACCTGCAAAAACCCATTTACAGCCGGTGAAAGATTCGAGATGATAGCAAGATTCGTAGTTCGCGAAGGTATAAGGAACAGAGTTTGGATAACTACCATTCCAGACATAAACATGCCTCCAGCATGGTCTGCCTACGTTTTATCGATGGTTCCACCAGTAGAAGCCGTAGCATCAGGAAATCCTCAGACATTGTACCTGTTTGAGTGGTTGGGATTTAAAGTAAAGAAGATCAGACTAGTGGAGCCTGAGAAGTACCATGGAACAAGAATAAGAGATCTCATGATAATGGGTAACGATGCATGGAAAGAGCTTGTTCCATCCGTGGTAGTGGAGTTCATTGACGAGATCAGAGGTGTTGAAAGAGTAAGAAGGTTGTGCACGGATGAACACTCCAGTAAGAGTAGATGGTAGTATAGGTGAAGGCGGAGGACAAATACTGAGATACGCGTTGGCACTATCAGCACTAACCCTTAAGCCTCTCGAAATATACAACATCAGAGCGCGAAGAGGTAACCCTGGGCTTCGCCCTCAGCACCTTACAGCCGTTAGGTCTCTTGCTGTGCTCACGAACGCCGAGGTTAAAGGCGCAGAAGTTGGAAGCATGTCACTGGTTTTTAAGCCTCGTACAAGACTGTGTGGAGACTACACGTTTGATATAGGAACCGCTGGGAGTGTATCGCTGGTCGTGCAAGCGATACTACCAGTTCTGCTAGCGAGCGATTGCTCTTCGCATGTAACAATCAGAGGTGGAACAAATGTTCCCATGAGTCCCCCGGTAGACTACATGATCCACGTTTTCAAGTACAATCTAGAGCTCTTTGGAGCTAAATTCGACATAGAGCTAAAAAGACGTGGGCACTATCCTCGTGGTGGAGGTCTCGTAGAACTCTACGTAGAACCCATAAAACAACCGCTGAAACCAATTGATATAGTATCGAGATCAAAACCTACAGCGCTGAGAATCATAAGTCACTGCGTTAAGCTTCCACACCATGTAGCTAGAAGACAAGCTGATGCTGCAGCTAAAATCCTCAGAAAGATTATCGGTATAGAGCCCGAGGTCGATATTGAAACGTATCCACCCGAGAAAGACCCTCACCTTGGACCTGGAAGCGGAATACTAGTCTACGTTGAAACCTTTAACCACGTTAGGCTCGGTGGTGATGCTGTAGGAGAAAAGGGAAAACCAGCTGAGGTTGTAGGAGAAGAAGCTGCAAGAGTCCTCGTGGAAGACTACGAAACAGGTATGGCTTTCGACAGACACATGGGTGATATGCTGATACCCTACATGTTCTTAGCAAAGGGAGTTAGCAGAGCTGGTGTTGCTAGAATAACCATGCACTTGCTCACAGCTATTGAGATCGCGAAAATGTTTCTACCCGAGGCCAGCGTTAAAGTTGACGGAGAGCTGAATAAGC
>JAWAXJ010000027.1:0-10058 GCA_038896955.1 Desulfurococcaceae archaeon | reverse complement strand
TGCGAATATGTTTATACCAATACCTACTACTATCTGATTCGCACTTCCATAGGTACTTAGAGTGGCAAATACCAAGCCTACTAGTGCTCCAAAGAGTAAACCAACGATCAAACCAGCGTATCCATTAGCAAACTCTTCTGCACCCCACACAGAGATAGCGGCTGACATTAATAATATTCCCTCCAAGCCTATGTTCGCGAGCCCGCTCTTCTCATTCACAACTTCACCGAGAGCTGTGAGCGCGAGAGGAGTCATTGACAGCAGTGCTGACTGTATAAGCCCTACAGGTGAAATACCGATCCTGTAGAGTAGTATAAGTAACGCTGTGAAAGCTGAGATCAACATTGCGAGCTTGTATAGCCTACGCACTGCTCTCACCCTTTCTTGGAGTAGCTATGAGCCTGATTAAGCCGGGTATAGCCAGCGCTATAACTATTAAACCAGTAATTGCTCTACTAAGCTCTGAAGATAAGCCCGTGTATGGTTCAAGTAGTCTACTACCATTCCACAATCCTCCGATGAAAAACGCACTCAAAATTATCGAGAGGGGGTGATTGAAACCTATCATTGAAACAGCTATTCCATCGAAACCTACATACATGATATCACCTAGTGTTCCATGAATAGCCCACTTCGGTGGTCTTCCAACCACGATTAAACCTCCGGCAAGCCCCGCGAGTGCTCCCGAGATCAAAAACGCTAACACCTGAACTTTCCTAATGTTGATACCAGCGTACTTCGCTGCATCCGGGTTAGCACCTACTGTTCTTATCTCAAAGCCTATTTTCAAGTTCCAAAGAATAAAGTAAATCAACAGTACAACCAAGAGCGAGAAGTATACGGCATCGGTGAGTATACTGTGTATTACCCTAAACCTAGCTTCTTCAACAACACTCAGTGATTTCTCAGGTCTATTGGGGTCTACCAGTGGTCCACTCGACACTAGGAACATTGAAAGCCAGTACGCTATCCAGTTGAACATTATGGATGATACAACCTCGTGCACCTTTAGGTAAGACTTGAGTAGTGCTGGAACAACAGCCCATGCTGAACCCATTAGAGCTGAGAAGAAGAGTGCAAGTGGTAGAGCATAAGGTCTGAGCCACGAATATTGGGTTACGAGCAACGCTCCAGCATATATTGCCCCAATCGCACCAAGATACGCTTGACCCTCAACACCTATGTTGAATAAGCCTGCTCTAGCGGCTACAGCAAAAGCTACTCCAGTTAAAAGCAGAGGTGTTGCAAAAGCTAGTGCTTCATACACAGCATATCCTCTTATGAAACCTCCGTAAAACAGCCAGTAGAAAACAGCTATGGGATCACGCCCATGAACGAGTATAAGAATAGCACTAGAAGCAAAACCCAGCGCGAACGCTAGAAGAACCTGTAGAGTGTTCGCGAAAAGCCTCTCTAAGATAAGAGCCGATGCTGCTTCCCTCAATTTACTCAATTCTCAATCACCCAAGCAAGTCTACACAACTGTGCAGTAGATACTGCCTCAACTGTTTTGAAAGTTATTATTAATTTCCAAAGCTAATATATACCAAAATCATATTTCAAAGAGCTCAGGTAGAGTGGTGCTGATTTGTGAGTAAGTACATCGAGCTGGTAGATATACACAAGATTTACCCAGATGGAACGGTTGCCTTACGTGGAGTAAACCTTGCAATTAACCGTGGAGAAGTGCTAGCTCTGCTGGGGGAAAACGGTGCTGGAAAAACAACTCTCATGAAGATACTTTCTGGATATATTAGACAAACAAGCGGCGAAATACTCATCGAGGGTAGGCCCGTAAAGTTCAAGTCTACACGTGATGCTATAAAGCGAGGTATAGTTATGGTTCACCAGACGTTCTCCCTAGTACCGAACATGACGGTGCTAGAGAACATTATATTGGGCCGCGAGAAAACAAGTAGTTCGCTTACTGATCTCTTAAAACCCATTGACATCAAGCAGGCCACTAGTGAAGTACTCAGGATCTCCAGTGAACTGGGGTTGAAAGTACCGTTGAATGTTCCTGTTGAAAACTTACCTTTGGGGTACAGACAGAGGGTTGAGATCCTGAAGGCTCTTTACAAGGGTGCTAAGTTACTAATACTCGATGAGCCAACAACGTTCTTATCCCCCATTGAAGTTGAAGAACTAATGGAGTTCATAAGGAAATTTAAAGAAGCTGGAAACACCGTAATCTTCGTTACACACAAGATTAAGGAAGCACTCCGCGTTGCAGACAGAATAGTGGTTCTCAGGAGGGGGAAAGTTGTAGGCGAATTCAAAGCCCATGAAGCAGATCCGCGAGAACTCGCAGTGTTCATGGTGGGTAGAGAGATAAACCTAGATGTGGTGTTGAGGCGAAAAACACCTCTAGTTGCAGAGAAACCTGTTCTAGTCGTAAGAGACCTGTGGGTTAGAAACGATCTAGGAGAGCTCGCTGTTAAGGGTGTAAACTTCGAGGTGTATCCTGGTGAAGTTTTCGGAGTAGCTGGTGTTGAGGGAAATGGTCAAGATGAGCTTGTAGAAGCACTTACAGGACTACGTAAGATTGAAAAAGGTCGAATACTTGTAAATGACGTAGAAGTAGAAAGCCCTGATCCTGTGAGAATGTACAAGCTAGGTGTTTCGCACATACCGGGTGATCGAGAAAAGTATGGGTTAATTCTAAGCTTTACTGTTCAAGAAAACTGCTTACTGAGTAGACAGTGGGAACCTGAGTTCACTAAAAATGAGGTAGTCTTATCCTGGAGTAAGGTTAGAGACTACGCGCTCAGAATTATCAGCAAGTTCAACGTGGTGACTCCTGGAGTACAAGCACCGGTTAGGGTTCTAAGCGGTGGGAATAGGCAAAGACTTCTTGTTGGTAGAGAGTTAACCAAGAACTCCAGGTTGATCATAGCTGTTCACCCAACGAAGGGTCTTGACGTAGCCTCAACACTCTACGTAAGAGAAATTCTCGCACACGAGCGTGACGCTGGTAAAGCAATACTACTCGTTTCAGCTGATCTCGAGGAAATACTTCAACTCAGCGACAGAGTAGCAGTAATGTACGAAGGCAGATTCCTGGCTGTAAGGAAAACCGAGGAGTACACACTCGAGGAATTAGGACTCTTAATGGGAGGAATCGAGCCAGAGAAAGTTCAGTATTCGAGGTAGTCTGCTGTAGGAGAACCAGAATTCATCCCGAGATCCAGACTATTGGTAAAACACGTGTTTTGAATAACGGTGTTTCAGCCAGCAGACTGGTATCGCAAGCTTGAGAAATACTCGTGGATTTCTCCAAGAGGGTTTACCAGCTATGAGTCTAAGAGAGTTCGCTACTACTGATATATCGCTTAAGATCATTGCTAAAGCAGCCCACTCGGGCTTTAGGAGGATACCGTGGCTCGGGTAGAGTGCTCCAGCTGCTATTGGAATTAGTACCGCGTTGTATACGAACGCCCACGCTAGGTTCTCAAGTGCGATTCTGTTAACTCTTCTGCTTAGCTCGTAGATCTCGAGTAAACCCCTAAGGTCGTTTGATACGAGAACAACGTCTCCAGCGTTCTTCGCTATGTCCGTTGCTTTACCCATGGCAACTCCTACGAACGCTGCTCCTAGTGCTGGTGCATCATTAACTCCATCACCAATGAACACTACTTTTCCTCCTTTCATCTGGGTTTCGCGAACAAGCTCAGCTTTATCCATTGGCTTAAGCTCTCCAACTGCAAAGTCCAATTCAAGGTCCTCCCTGATTCTCTGAACAGCCGATTCCACGTCACCACTTGCAACTCCAACCCTGAAGCCTAGTTCCTTAAGCCGCTTAACAACAAAGCGAGCTTCTGGTCTAAGAGTATCGGATATCTCCACGACAGCCGCCAGCTCATCATCCACGATCACGAGCACAGGTGTTTTAGCGTTGCTTCCAATCATGGATACCATCCTTCCTGTTTCTTCATCAATGCTTAATCCTAGTCTAGTAGCAAGTTCAATGCTACCCACGGCAACAAGATGTCCGTTAACTCTACCCACTACTCCTAGACCGGGGAAGTAGTTGAAGTCCTCAACGCTCTCGTGGAAAGCGTAATTGTTCTCCCTGCAGTACTCTACGATGGCTTGCGCTAGCCTATGCTCACTTCTAGCTTCAATACTGCACGCGTAGCTCATAACCGTTCTCTCATCGTACTTACCATGCTTGATAACCCTGGTAACCCTTGGTTCACCTGTTGTAAGTGTTCCGGTCTTATCGAAGATTACTGTGTTCGACCTCGTAATTCTCTCGAAAACGTCTCCCCGCCTCACCAGTATGCCTTTTCTCGAGGCTTTCACTACTCCGATTGAAACAGCCATTGGTATTGCAATTCCGAGTGGACAAGGGCATGTTACAGCGAGAACTGCTACTGCTGTGAGAACTGAGAGAAGTGGGTTGCCCGTTAGCATGTACCAAGTAGTAGCAACCACGAACGCTACTGCTATAACTACCCATGTTATAAACCCTACAACTCTGTCGGCAAGCCTTTGAATCCCCGGCTTGTAGAACTGTGCTCTGCCAGCTTCTTCAGCTATTCGAGCTACAGTAGTGTCTCGTCCAACGCGGGTCACCCTGATCCTCAAGTAACCACTGAGCACAGTTGAACCCGCAAGCACGTAGTCCCTGTTCTCAGCTTTCTTCAGAACGGGGCGTGATTCTCCGGTCAATAGCGACTCATCCACGTAGGCTGAACCCTCCACTACCACACCGTCCACGGGGATTCTGTCACCGCTTCTAGCTTCAACAATGTCGTTCACGTGGACCTGGGATACGTCAACCTCCACCACGCTGTCTCCGCGAAAAACTCTGGCTTTACCCTCTGAGGCTTTCTCGAGTTCCTCGAGATACTTGAAGGCTTTTTGCTTCAGCCTCTCCTCAAGGTACTTACCCATGCTTACAAAGCCTAGAACTCCCGCTGATGCTTCATAGAACGATGAAGTGTGAACTAATCCGTGTACCTGATGATCCAGCTCTGGAAACCCCAAGCTCAGGATTAACCCAGCAGTGAAGGATATCGTGGAGGACAGTGCAACCAGGGATTCCATGGTGGGTGCTCTCATGAGCAGAGCTTTAAATCCCCTCTTGATGAACGAGCTCGAGAGCACCAGAACTAGGAAAGCTGCAGACCCCACTACCCATTCGTCCAGCATGATCGAGGGGGATAGCATACCAGCCATAGAGTAGGATATAACTCCCAAAGCTACTGCGAAGGCTGTAAGCCTCGTAGCGAGGTTGAATTTCTCGGAGTGGATCAACCGGGTTCTCGGGGCTCGCCTGGTTTTAACACCGATCCTCGAGAGCTCCTGGTATAGCTGGTCTCTCGTTGTTTCGAGAGGATTAAAGCTTATTCTAGCTAGCCCCGTGGATGGCGATACTCTTGCTTCAAGAACACCGCTTATACCCGAGATCCTCTTCTCTACGATGCTCACCTGTTCAGGGGATACATCAAGGTAAACTTCCACTGTATCCTTGTAGACGTCATAGCCTGCTTCCCTTATCGCTTCGTACACTTCCCTTGCAGAGCAGTCCTCGCTACAGATAACCTCTGCTAAGCCCGTAGAAACATCCACTCTTAGCTCAGCAAAACCCCTAACACTCTTCAGCCTTCTCTCAATCGAGTAAACACACGTTGGGCAATCCACTCCAATTATTCTAATCACGAGCTTTTTCACGCTGATGCTTCACCCAGTTGTGCTCTACGTGCTCAGCGGGCATTCCCTGGGGTCCTTCACGGAGGTAGAACTCTGGTTTTCTCTCAAACTCCCTTAGGCAGTGAAGACTGCAGAAGTAGTACACTTTGCCCTTGTAAATGGTTTTGTACTTCGAAGCAGAGGGATCCACTCTCATACCACATACAGGGTCCACGTGCTCACCAGTATTCATGATCCACATCACCACTATGCCTGTAACTATAACTATGTTATAGGTACAGCATATATGCTTAAAATCGTTGAATATCTGTCTTTATAGCAATTTCACAGACTTCAACGTAGATAAGCACGTTCTTGGACTGTAGATGATTGCCACGAACTTTGCCAAATGATTATCTAAACAAATGGTAAATGTTCTAGTAATGGTATCTTCGAGATTGATGACATAACTATTCTCTATGTTGAGGGAACACAGAGATCTGCACAGGTAACTATGGCGCGATATTAATAATTTAGGTTCTTTTGAGAACACATGTGAGCTGTTAATGTGAAAGATTTAAAGCACGAACAGACATGATACGTAAATGGGGAAGTCCTTGGAGGAAAGAGTAGCAACAATTCTTGTGAGGTTCCTTAACAAATGGGGTGTTAAACACGCCTTTGTATATGCTGGCCATACAGACTTGCCCTTACTTTACTCAATAAAGTACGAAAGTGATATTACAGGTATAGTAACCCGTAGAGAAGACCAAGCCGTATTCATGGCTGACGCTTATTGGCGTATGAAGCGTTCTCCTCCACCTTCAATTGTGGTTGTTACAACAGGCCCCGGCGTAGCAAACACTATACCAGCTCTTGCAAACGCGTTTTTCGATTCTAGCGCACTGATTCTGCTAGCGGGAATTACCCCAACGCACTGGACAGATAAAGGTAGACTTGAGGAAACCTACAGGTACGCTCCAGAACACTGGGTAGACATTATGAAACCTATAACTAAGAGAGCAATATACGTGAATAGACCTGAACTTGCACTGGAAATGCTCGCAAGAGCAGCCAACGTCTCAGTTAACGGAAGACCAGGTCCTGTATCAATGCATATACCTGTTGACATACAGTACCATAAAATAGAAACAGAGAAAATATGGATTGAGCCGGATCAGGCTATTAAAACTCCTAAAATAGCGCCAGACCCGGAGGCTGTATCTAAAGCCGCAGACATTATCATTAGAGCTGAGAGACCAGTGATATTAGCTGGTGGTGGTGTACATAATGCTCAAGCCTGGGATGAGCTTAGAACTCTCGCAGAAGCGTTCAATATACCAGTAGCTACAACGTTTATGGGTAAAGGAGCAATACCCGAAGATCACCCCTTAAGCCTTGGAGTAGCTGGAATATGTGGTACAGGACATGCAACAAAAGCTGTGAGAGAAGCAGATGTTCTCATAGCGATTGGCGCAAGATTTAGTGAGATGAACACCATCGGGTATCAGCTTTACAAAATACCCAAAGAAACTAAGCTTATACACATAGATATAGATCCGATCGAGATAGGGCGGGTGTATCCACCGGAAGTAGCTATCATATCAGATGCTAAGCTTGCACTAAGAGCGCTCAATGAAGCACTAGTATCCAGAATTGGAAAGAGACCGATAGGTTCAGATACTTGGCTTGGAAAACTCAAGGAGTATTTGATCGAATGGGAGAACTCTGTTAAAGACCTAAAGGGCTCTTCAACGTCGCCACTGCACTACGCGAGAGTGTTCCACGACGCTTCAGAAGTGATTGCAGAAGTTGACCGTCAGACGTCGGTGCTATTCGATACTGGTTTAACACACTCCTTTGCTCCAGCTTTCTGGAAAGCCTATAGCAGGTTTGTGAGCACCAACGGTCACTGGGCTCAAATGGGCTTTGCAACTGCAGGAATACTTGGCGCAAAGCTAGCTAACCCCGAGCATCCAGCTGTAGCTGTAACTGGTGATGGCTCGTTCTTCATGGTTCTATACTCACTTGCAACAGCATACGAATACGATATACCGGCTGTTTGGATAGTAATGGATAACGCTGCTGTTCTAATAGAGACGCTACTGATGCAAGACTTCCTGGGTAAAGAAGCCTACACTATCTACATGAAAGAGAAAACCAAGACACCGTGGAATCCTGACATAGTTAAACTCGCAGAAGCAATGGGTTGCAGAGCAACTAGGATCACTAAACCAGAAGAGATCAAGCCAGCTGTAAAAGAGGCCCTTAAATCCGGGGAACCCTACGTAGTTGACGTTCTAACGGCACATGTACCAGGCTATTTTGCAGGACCATACCTAAAGCTACATCCATGGCCATTGCCAACATCCTTCTACACTTCTTAATTCGCTTTTTTGTTTTTCTCTTTCTACCTTCATCATAAAGCTCTTCTTGAGCAAGGAGCTACTACAGTTCCATTAAAGTCTTTTGTAGTGCTAGATCGTGTGCTAACGACGTGTTGGGGACGTGCTTTTAAGCTAATAAGGAGTTAGTTGAGTTTCAAAATTAAAATAAATAAATGAATTAAGTTGAAGGTTAGAATAGCTTGCTTATTCAGAATGGGCCCCATCCGAGTATTTGCCCAAGTACTAAGACTACGATTGCAATGGCGTACCATATTAACGCTAACGGTATTACCCATTTAGGCCACTTGCTGTGGGGGGTTGATCATGCCTATAGCTGCCATCATTACACCAGCTGTAGGTCATATTAAGTTAGTAATACCATCTCCGAATACGAACGCTTGTACGGCTACCTGCCTGAGTACACCAGTTATGTCAGCTACAGGGATCATTATTGGCATTACTGCAACAGCTTGACCGCTACCTGATGTTATGAAGAAATTTATAGCTGTTTGAACAGCGGGATGCCTTATTGCGAGTATTGCTGGGGATGCTCCCCGTAGTGGTTCAGCGAGGTAGTAAATCACAGTATCGAGTATTCTGCCCTTTCTCAAGGCTATGGAAATGGATCTTGCAAAACCAACTATGAGCGCGCCGTAGGTTAAGCTCATTGCGCCGTCAACAAACTTCGCGAAGGTACCACTAAAGCCTAATCCTCCAACAAGCCCTATTACTATAGCCATCGCGACAAATAGAGCAGACATTTCAGTTAACCACCATTCAAGAACAAATACTCCATATACAAGAATAACGAAAGTTGCCATGAAGAAAGCTAAAGCGAGCGCTCTTCGCAATGTCAAAGGAGTTTTCACCAGCTCTTCCACAGGTTTAGGCTTTATGGGAACTTCTATTCCGTACATTAAGCTCTTCGTGGGATCCACCTTAACTTTTCTAGCGTATCTTAGTGTCCACCAAACGGCTACACAGACAGAAACAGCCCATATTACTATTCTAACCTCAAGACCAGAAAAGAGCGGTAGTTCTGCAATAGTTTGAGCTAGTCCTAGAGTAAAGGGGTTTATCCAGCATGCAAAGAACCCTGTTAAAGCACCAACCAGTGGTATGGCTAATCCAACAATAGCATCGTAACCGAGCGATATTGCTATTGCAACCGTCACGGGAATAAATGCAAGAGTTTCCTCGGCCATACCAAAAGTTGCACCACCCATCGAGAACAAAACCATCAGCACAGCGAATATTATAAGCTCTCTACCAGGCCTGATCTTCCTTACCATCGCACCTATCGCAGCATCGAGCGCTCCTGTAGCAAGGGTTACTTGTATGAGGCCTCCGATAACGAAGATGAAGAATATGATATCTGCAGCGTCGATCAAGCCTTCGATTATAGAAGTGAACACGTCGAAAACTCCCAGAGGTCGTGGTTCAACGTGCTTGTACGTACCAGGTACGACAACTGTTCTACCCGTTTTTGGATCTTTAACTCTCTCGTATTCACCAGCCGGTAGAATCCATGTTAAGATAGCAACGAATACTAGTACAAGGAATAAAAGTCCATACGTGTGTGGAACCCTTATCTTGAACTTCATAGCTTACACACCAGACCTGAACCAAGAATACATCCTGTAAACTTAAAATTTTTCATAGTCACCGCGAATAAACAGAGAGTGGTGGTTGTGTAGAATGCGTTTACCAGAATTTGTAGAGATGAAGGTTAACGAAAGAAAAGATATCGCGATTAGAAATCTCGTAAAACTCATCGAGATACCTACCCAAAATCCTCCAGGTGAAGCCTACGGGGAGCTCGTGGAGTTCGTAGAAGAATACTTGTCAGAGCAGGGCGTGAAAGTCGAAGTATTTAGAATTCCAGACGATTACGCATCAAGGTTTTACGGTTACGATCCTAAGTACCCAAGATACATACTGATCGCACGCGTTGGTAATGGGCAAGAAGTCCTTCATCTTAATGGGCACTACGACGTTGTACCCCCTGGCACAGGGTGGACGACAAACCCGTTC
>JAWAXJ010000026.1:0-10135 GCA_038896955.1 Desulfurococcaceae archaeon | reverse complement strand
TTACTGTCACCGGCCTAGATGGTTGGTGGGAAGTAGATATAGTCGAGCGCACGAGGGGATGGCTTGCGGGAACGGGCGCTTGGCTCGTTAGGACTGGAGCTGCAGTCACGATACTTTGGACGCCGAGCGAGCCGGGTACGTACTACGTCCACGCCGAAGTCTATAGTATACCGATCTACTGGTGAGGCTAGGTGGCGTACGTTTCGAACGAAGTGACCATAGTAGTCGAGGAAAGGCCGGCCGAGGCAGTTGAAGAAATAGAGTGGGAGAAGGTATTCGAGAGGACATACCCCGAGGCGTACACGTACACCGGCAAGGCAGTATACGAGGAGGTCGCCTTCCTGGTTGACCCCTTGAAGATCCTTGGAGGATGGAGGGAGTGGGCATCAACGGAGCTCCCAAAGGAAATTGAGAGCCGAATGGAGGAGGAGGGGCTCAAGCTCATAAAGCTCGAGGTCTACGTGGGCAGCAAGCCGATATTATGGGGGTTGGCGTCCTACCCAGCCGTTAGAGTCGTATCGATATACCATCATCCTGTGCCTGCCGCTGTCTGGGCGCTCTTAGCGATAATACTTGCCATCCTAGTCACGATAGCCGTCATCTTGCACGTGGTCAGGGAAATAGACTGGGAGGCAATTGGGAAGGCGACGATTGAGATAAGCTTTGGACTGTTACTCCCCATAATAGCGGGGGTCTTAATAATATATGCAATCACAAAGAGAAAGGAGTAAGGTAAAGGTAGACGTGAGAGGCTTCCCGGTAGGTACGGTAATAGCTGTCGAGTACGAGGAGGGAGGCGAGAAGAAGGAAGTCAAGTACGAAGTGACTGAGAAGGGGCTGGTGGCGAAAAAGTGAGCTTTCTCCCACCATGGCTCACGGAAGCGATTTGGGAGAAGAAGCGCGGCTTCAAGGAATTACTGTGGGAGCTCACAATGACCATACCAGCTGGGCAGACGATAACTGCTAGGGTCTTCGTGCCGCAAGAGGAAGTTTGGTTCGAGCGCGGATACGAGTTCGAGCCGGACGCTCTAAACGTCCTGCGCTTCTCTCATTGGCACGACGGCCTTCCTCAAATGATGAACATACTGTTGACCGAATCGATACTTTCTTGGCGCTACACTAAGCCAGAAATCGTGCGTTCATCATTCGTAGTACAGATAACAAATGAGGACACTGTAGACCATGCAATTCACGTAAAAGGTCTATATAGATCGATACCGAGGGAGGAGTTCAACAAATTGATGAGGGTGGTCTGATGGTAAAGATAGTACAGATCGTCGAGGCGCTTAAAAGGTTCTTCGGAGAGGACGTATCTGTCCTAGCTAATTTTCAGAGGTGGGGTAGGGACGTAAGTCCGGTGTGGATCCACGGAGCTGAGGTAACTGCTCCAGCAGCTGGGACCGCTCTAGTCTCCAAAACGGTGTCAGCTGGCAAATCTGGCTACATATATGGATTCTTCATCTCGGCTGGAGAGGCAAACGACTTCATGATAAACTGGACCAGCGGCGGTGCTGCCTACAGCATAAGGATAGTCCTTCCAGGGAAGGGAACATTGCAGTACGTCGACTTCGTGCCGATCAACGAGGGTCTACCGGCTGACGGTGGTTCAACAATAACGATAACGAACGTTAATGCAGGGTTAGCTGGAATAGTTTATCAAGCTAGATTATTGTATGCTGAGGTGTAGCCTTTGGGCGGTTTCTCAACTGTAGGTGGTGCGGCAGTAGTAGAGATTAAGGATGTGAAGTACTCTCCAGCCGACTCATTTGCAGCAGTTCTGCAGTCTTTGCCTGATGCAGATGCAATAAATAAAGTTTACATGTTCATTGGTATGCACGATTATTTCGCTGAGATACTTAATAACGTCAATATAACTGCTGATAAAGCAGCAACGATACTTAATGACCCGACAATATTTGTTGATTCATGTGCTAAAACGCTTAATAGCGCAAAATTAAGTGCATCAAAAGCGGCAAACATACTTAGTAGCGCGAACATAGGCGTATCAAGGGTTGCAGCAATACTCAACGATCCAAATATGGCTGCACCGAGAGCTGCAGCAATATTCGGCGATCCAAATATAACAGCTAGCAGGATCCACTCGATATTGAGCGATGCCAGCATTACAGCCGATAAAGTTCAGGCAATACTATATGCAATGGCTGACCTCGGCTACGTTGGCAAGCTCGTCGACATAATAACAGTAGCTGCACCAGATGCCTCTATTACTGCAGATACAACTGTTACTGGGGTTGTTTGGTATAGGAATTTATCAATAGCACAAGGAGTAACGCTGACAGTTGACGGGCAGCCAGGGGTCATTATAGCCTATAACTTGACGAATAATGGGACTGTAAATAAGACAGCTACTGGAGGCGCAGGTGGAGCTTCGTATGCTGCTCCTGGCGCAGGCGGGGCTGGAGGCGGGGGGCTAATTATAGTGGCCAATGAAGTGCATGGAGGCACTTATAACGCAAACGGCGTCAGCGGAGAAGCTGGCGGCACGTCTACCACTACAGGCAGTGGCTATCCGGGCGGCGGGGGAGCTATGGTTAGAGTAGGCACAGATGTTCCTGGGAACGGAGGCAGTGGAGGCTATAGTGCTGGCGGAGGAGGTGGAGGTGGAGGTGGAGGCCCACCATATGGTGGAGCTGGCGGCACAATAACGCTCACAACAATAGGTAGTTATGCAACGATACTTGCAGAGGTTCTTAAGCAAGCTGTCGACTGGTATATAGTAAATGTCCTTGGGAAGACCCCGACAACTGTAAAACCCTTCTATAATGTTTGCGGTGCTGGTGGAGGAGGCGGAGGAGACTACTATGGTTACTGTGATAGCGGTGGAGGCGGGGGAAGCGGGGGCCAAATAATAGTTGTGACGAATATCATTGATGGAGGGACGTTTAATGCTAACGGCGGGAGCGGAGGCAGTGGCGGTGCTGGAGGACTTTATGATGGTGGAGGTGGAGGAGGTGGGGGAGGAATAGTATACGTATTGTATAAAAGCCTGGTAACCACGCCAACCCTCAGTGCTAGCTACGGAGCTGGTGGGCCAGGCGATCGCCCCGGCTCTGCAGGCACAGAAGGAACAGCTAAGGCAGTAGCCGTATGAGGGTGCGTCGAATTGATGGAGAGATATTTGACTGAAGACAAGGGCTGGTGAAGCATGGACTTGGCTAAGGTGGTAGCGATCATCTGCCTAACCGTGATATGCTGCGTGGCGCTGATGAAAGATGTAGACTCCGCGCTCGTCGCGACCGTCGCGGCAATCATCGGCGGCATCGCGGGATACAGCGCCAGGAAGCTTGCAATGGCCGCGGGGAGGAAGGAGTGAGCTTCTTAACAACCTTGGCTCACGTCTTTTTTCGGCTTCATGTCAACGCTGTCTGTAATTGTACACCCAGTGCTTCCAGTGCTGGCACTGATAGCGTTTGTGATCTACGAGCTCAACGAAGAGTGGCATTTAAGTGACAAAGCGTACGAAGAGCTGGCGGAGTTCATGGCTGGGATGTTCGTGGGGATGGTGATGTTGCTGGCGGACAAGTACTTGCCGTTCTTGGTGCCCTAGCTTCTTAGAGCCGATGGTCATCAGGATGGTCGTGGTCAAGGCGGGGGTATTTAAAGCTTTCGCTACCATGCATATTTCCTTATATAAGTAGGAATAGAGGCGCAACTTTTAAACGGCTGATTAAAGGTGATGAAGCCTCCATACCCAGATCTGGGTATGGTAAAAAAGAGGGGGCTTAATCAGCTCTTTCTACCGTCATGTCCTTCCATCACTTCGGCTTGAACTTCCTACAACTTGCACACGCCGGGTCGTTGGCGCCTGCGACCTTCTCAACGATCGATCTGCTCCAAGCCTTCGGCTCTCCTGGGAACGCTGTGCAAACCAAGATGCCTTGGACGTCTTGAGCGTGAGCGCACGTCAACGGATTCCTCGGCTTCTCGACCGTCTTTTGTTGAGCTGAGTCCCTGGAGATCGCCTCGAGCACCTTCTTCAGCTCGCTTAAAGCGTCTTCAATGTTCAATGCTTCGATCTCAACGGTGAACGGCGCTAAGGGATGAGAGCCCTTGGTGATGTACTTCCTTACCTTCACCATTCAATTTCACCCCTACAACGAAGCGAGGTTTCCAGGTGATAGCGCAGTTCGATCAACGACGTGAAAGAACGATTGCAGGTCGGGCAATAGTACTCGTTGATCTTGACGTCCTTGATTACAAACCCAACATAGCACTTCTCGCAGAACCGTGGTGGATCAGTTAAGTGCACCTGGCCACACTTTGGGCAAACCTTGAGCAACGAGGTACTCATCATCCAACAACCTCCTTGATCTTCGCTCCGCACTCGCTACTTCGAATGTGGTCTACGAGCTCGCTGGGCCTTGTGAACCGGCGTATGCAGAGCGGACAGTAGAAGCCCGCTGGCGCGGGGACCGTCTCCTTGATCACCTTGATCGGCTCAATGCCGGATTCAAAGTACTTCTTCACTATCTCGGAAATAATGGTGTTAATGGCAACGCCAAACTTGGCAGATAGCTCAGCCAGCCTAGCAAAGACGTCGGCTTCTATCCAAACTATTTGTTGATATTTCCTCTTCTTGGCCTTTACTGCAAGCTCTTTCAGTCCTCCCAGGTTATCCAGCTCGCCCCCCAACTCCACTTCTGAACACCTCTACTATTTTATATTATAATTCTGAGCGCTCATTTATATATTTAACTATAGAGAGTAGAGTAAAAGTAGTTAGATAAGTAGTTAGTAAAAGTAGTTCTGAGAGTAGTTAGAGCGGGGGAGAGAGGGGAGCTAGCTGTTCATATATTTCTTCGGTTGGGACGGGAGGGTCAAGCTTATATTCTTAGCAGTCGAGAAAAAGGTAGGAGGTGTTTGCTGGAGTTGGCTGGAGAAAAGGTTAGGACGATAAGGATACCTCAAAGCGAATTAATTGAGTTCGTTGACTCCATGTTCAAGCACGGCAACATGGAGTTGCTTAGGACCCCGCTTGCGAAGAGGCTGGTTTCATTAAGCATCAGAAAGCCGGTAGAGTTTCAAAGAAGAAAAGGGAAGGCGAATAGGGAGGAGGAAGCGGGGGAGAGGAAGGAGGAGACTTTGAAGAAGATCTTGAGGAGGTGAAGAAATGATAAAGGAAGCAAAGGGATTCAGGTTGAGCGAGGAGACATACGAAGAGCTCAAAGAGCTGAAGAGGAGGTACGGTGTCACGTGGGATGCGCTCTTCAAGATAATGATTAGAACCATGTTGGAAAAGGGTCCTTTGGAGGTGTTGCTTGTTGAGCAGGGGAGGAGAGGAAGGAAGAGAGCTAGATGAGATAGCGAAGAAGCTTTCCGAGAAGATCTCGGACAAGATATTGAGTTCTCTAAATCCGTTGTTCAACGAGTTGAAGGAAAGGCTGAAGGCGGTTGAGGAGGCTGGCAGGACCAGTGCAGATCAATTCGACATAGAGAAGTTCGTTGAGCACACAACTGAATGTGAGGCCTGCAGGCAGAGGCTTGAAAACGCGTTGAGCAAACACTACAAGGTGAAAGAAGTTGGAGGAAAGAGGCGAAGCTGAAGCAGAGGTAAAGGAAGGCTCTCTTCCAAGGGAAGAGAAGACAGAGAAGACAGAGAAGGCCGAGGAGGCCGAGAAGCGGAAGGTAACGGCCAAGGAGGTAATTATCTCCTTGGCAGAAAAGGTGAGCGAGCTTGAGCAGAGGCTTTCACAGCAACAGCAGTTGATCGAAGCCGTGAGGTCCACGTTTCTTCAATATCAACAAGTGTTGGACCAGATCTCCGAGGCCGTGAAGAGCTTTCAGCAGGCGAGCCAGAGCCCTGGTTCGGGGGCTGGGGTAGAGGCCGGTAGCGGCCTGCTGTTATGGCTGTTGAGGAGCTTCTTGTCTGGGGAGAGCGGAGGCTCAGACAAGTTGATGAGGATGTTCTTGACGGAGACGCTGAAGACGAACATAGCGTTGCAAAGAATACTGCTACACGGCATAGCCAGAGGGCTTGGAGTCAGCTTGAAGCAGATAGCGAGAAGAAGGGGAGAGGAAGAGGAGGAGGGGGAAGAGGAGGAAGAGGGGAAACGATGAGAAATGATAATTACTGTGGACGAGAGGGGTATAGCGATAATATTCACAGCGAGTGAGAGGAAGAGGTTTGCGAAGTTACTTAAGAGCAACATACCTGCGTTGAAGCTTGTGCCCGAGAAGCTTATTATTGAAAACATACCACAAATATTTAGGTTGAGCTTTCAGGAGCTGAGCGATAGTGATATGCGAAGAGATAAAGAAGGAAGCGAGGGTGCTTCAAAGGCTGGGAGAAAAGCACGGTAGCGAGTTCGCGCTCTGTTTGAGGAACCACGACGTCCTTTTCGTGAGAGGAGGGAGGAGGAGCGTTAGGATACCTTCTCGTTGCGACGTCGTGCTCCACAACCACCCAACGTCTCCACGCTTTTCAGAGCAAGATTTGAAGGAGTCGGAGAAGACGGTTGTCTGCGTTGTACATAAAAACACCTTGAAGTGCGCTAAGGACAGGAAGTTGATCTGCGAGGCCAGCCTTGAAGAGGAAGAAGAAGTTCCAAAGATGAAGTTAACGTTCGACCACCACGATGCACGGTTCAACTTGCTTGAGATAGCGAAGCAACTAGCGTTGCTAGAAGAACATTACAGTAGAGATGAAATGAGGTGCGGGGACTGCATGGTGAAGCACTTACTGCTGATACAAGGCTATGCAGAGGAGGGGATGAGGTTGGAGCACGGGGAGGAGTACGCTGAGCTTTTCAAGGAAGCAGTAAGGATAGTGGACGAGCACAAAAAAATGTTGGAGGAGGGAACGCTGAGGGAATCAGCGATAGAGGAGTTGAGAGAGCTGAGGAAGAAGATTTTCCAGGCGCTGAACGTCTTTGAGCTTGAGGAGAAAACTTGGCATGGTCTTCCAGTAAAGCATGACAAATGGGACTGGGACCTGGTGAAGCCGAAGCTTCCATCGCAAAGGTGGGAGGTGAAGGAGAAGTACGGGGACAAGTGCTTTTTGAGGCCAGATGACTTGGGCTTCCCGATATGCAACGTCCACGGACAACTCGACTGCGATGGACTTAGGGCGGCCTACGTAAGGGCGAGGGCGTTGGTAACGGCCTCAAAGAAGGTTGGAAGAGAGGACATTGCGAGGGAGTACGAGAGGATAGCTGAGAGAGCATTGTCCATAGCGAAGGAGGTTGGATGCGGTTGGGCCTCGAAGTGAAGTACTTGCCGCCGCCGTATGCAAGCGAATCCAAGGAAGCTGAAGGAGACGACAGTCAAGCATTTAATACTAGTAAACTACGATATTACGTGAACGCGAGGTGGGCACATGTCCCAGCAGTTGAAGTTCAAGCGGTGCGTTGAGATGTGGAAGAGAGGGGAGAGGCTGGATCCAGCCTTTCAAAAACACATGAGCAAGTGCTTGAGGAAGCAGTAACTGTAGTACTTAAGTTTATACTCTACAACGCAAGGAGATACACGGTGAGCTTGGAGTATGAGCTTGGAGTTCGAGGGCAGGGCCAGGAAGGGCATAAGGAAGTGCGTTGCATACAAGACGGTTATGTCGAAGAAGCTCGGCAAACCAGTCAGGCGATGCGCCAAGTTCCAACCACTACGATAGCGTGGCAGGAGGTGGACGGATGAGCAAAGTGAAGCTAGTGAAGAAGGACGAAGAGGAAGAGGAGCTGGACGAGCTAGAGCTCGAGGAAATAGACTTAGGGGAGCTCAGGACTTTAATACCGACGTTCAACGACGTAGTTGACGTAGTGACTGCGGCCCTTGGAATACACTACATGGACAAGCTGATGGCATACGTTCCAGAGTTCGCTGGCAAGTGGACTAAACTGATAGTATCGTACTTGATCTACAAGCTCGGTCCAAAGATACACAGGGCCGTGCAGATGGCAGGCTTCGGCATGCTTGCTAGGAGCGTTGAAGAGTTGATAGCACCGTACCTGCCGGGCTCTCCAAGCGTGTTCAAGGCAAACAGCAAGACTGCAAGCGAAGACGCTTACTCCCTAGCATTGAAGTACGCATACGGTTATAGTTATGGAGGTGGTCCTCGTGCCTAAGATGGTTCCTGAAACGTGGATCTTCAAAGCAAGCATACCTGCGAACCAGGCCGCCAACTCCATCTTAGTGGCTCAAGCGCAAAGAGATCCACTCGTAGGATTTCAGAGCGAGGTACAGCTCAACATAAAGGAGTCCGTAGTGCTGGACGACATATACATAAGAAGTTCGGCGGACGTTGGAACCGACGGCGTCTTCATAGTAGAAGTCGACGGAGAAAGGCAACTGGTAACTCCTCCGGTCTCAACGTTGCTGGTCTCCAATCCGCAGAGGCCAAGGCCGCTCGCCAAGAAGAAGATAGTGCTTGGGAAGGGGAGCAGGCTAACGTTGAAGTTCATCAACCTAGCGGCTGGAGGAGCTAGCGCTACAACCACCACGGCGTACGTCGACGTGGTCGTCTTCTCTGACTGACGGAGAAGCAGGGCTCCAGCCCTAAGCTCCCCCTCTTTTTTCTTTTTTTTTACCTTCCCCTCGGAGGGCTGATGGTTGGCAAAGAAGATAGCTGAAATAGATGTACACTTCATCAGGCTCCCATTTGTAAGCGACGATTATTTGAAGTCAGGCGTCAAAAGCATAGTAGACGGAGTGCTTTGGCTTGCACAGCAAACGTCCTTCACTGGCGGAAAGCGACTTTGGAGCGAGAACCCCAGGCTGAGGGAGATCACATGGGGCTTCTGGTGCTGTACGTTGGACGTATACAGCGAAGGAACGCCGGTGCCGTGGCAGTTCATAGCTGGGGCGATAGTTGGAGCTGTTGTTGCAGGAGCAATAATATACTACGTTCAAGTCAGGCCACTTGAAGAAGCCATGGTCGAGATTTCGAAGGACATATCGGATGTGCAACAGGAGCTGATGGAGGCGTACAGCCAAGGATTGATAGATAAAGATACGTACGTGAAGATCTCATCAAAGCTGGAGGAAGCGCAGATGAAGGCGTCTCAGGCAGGCTCAACTGACTGGACGAAGTACTTGTACAAAATATTTGAGTACCTGCCGATGATATTGGCCGTGTTCTTAATAATAACGATAGTGGACGTGCTGAGGAGGAGGTAGACGGGGTGTTCGCGCTCGACAAGGCTAAGATAAAGACTAGGAACTACCAACTGCTGTACGTTGACTTCGCGGTGTACGACGGAAGGCCGATATACATAGTTGGAGACTACCTTGAAGTCGTGGAAGCCAAGGACATAACGGATCTGTCGAACGTTCTAATAAAGTTCAACGAGGGGGACTTCATACCTCTATCGTCCTGCACGCCGGCCAACACGCCGTTCTATAGCTTGCAGTTGATGAACTTGGAGGGGAGGAATGGCAGGATCACGCTCCTCGTCGGCCAAGAGTTCTTCAGAGTATCAACTCAGTCCGTGACGTTGTTGCGAGATCTGATTGGACTAGCGAAGACGAGCGACGTGATCTCCGTCAGGGATAGATTGCCGTCGAGCTTGACGGGAGCCGGGAACCTCAGGGTAGCTCTCAAGGAGACGGACATAAAGCAACCAATTGACGTACAGGATCATTGGAGCGAGAGCGTAATACTCCTGCCAAGCGGAGCTCGGACAGCAAGCGGGAACACAGGCGATATTGACGTTGGGAGGTTCTTGTACGGGGAGATATGCGTGGACGTGACGGCGGTCAGCGGTACTAGCCCAGTCCTCAACGTCTACATTGAAGGGAAGGACAGGTACACGGGCAAGTACAAGACATTGCTGAGCTTCGAGAACATATCGAGCGTGCAGACGCTCTGGGGCACGATAACCATGCTCGCCTTCACCCTGGTCAGGGTCAGGTGGACGATAAGCGGAACCAGCCCCAGCTTCACGTTCTCTGTCTCGATGGAGGCGAAGAGCTGATGAGCGCCAGGAGGGTTTTGAGGACTGGTGGGCTGTACTCGAGCGGCATGGGGGATCGCGCTGATGTACCCTCTTTCTCCCTGCCGCAGACGTTCACAGTAACGCTGTGGATGAAAGCCTACCCGTTCGAGCCTGCCAGTTTCGAGTGGGCGTTCCATCACTTATACCCGGGCGTCTGGTACGGGACAACCTCCCTCACCGTCGAGAGA
>JAWAXJ010000025.1:0-10270 GCA_038896955.1 Desulfurococcaceae archaeon | reverse complement strand
GTACTTACACCTACCACAGGCATAGTAAAGCCATGGAACTCCTACTCTCTCACCAACAGCAACCCCTGAAATGTTCTTTCCAACATCAACAACGGTACCTACTACCTGATGACCAGGTACTATTGGAAGTCTAGGTGGTTTCAACTCCCCTTCAATAATGTGAAGATCCGTTCTACAAACTCCGCACTTTGAAACTTTAATGAGAACTTCGTCTTCACCTATCGTTGGAATTTCGATCTCTGAGAGCACCAGAGGATCATTCTCTATGCTACTGTGTCTGTACAAAACCATGGCACGCATGCACATCTCCAATTACCATTATATCGGGTTGCATCTTATTTGAGAATCTGTTTGAAGACCTATATAGAGTGCGCTCTGGAATATAGAGTTCATGTTTTGCCCAGTACCAAAAACCCTTAACCCTGTCTTCGGAGTATACTAAAGGGGTTTACGAATTGGTTATTACGATAGTCTCCGGGCTACTACCATATGAATCCGGTAAAACCTGGTTCACGGTTTCAGTGGGATTAGCTCTTAGGAAAGCTGGTTACAGTGTAGGTGTCTTTAAACCAGTAGCTGGTCACAACATCTGGTATAGTCCAAGAACCTTCCTGGAGAGTATTAAACTGGGTATTCTCGTTGGAAACGATATTCTAGCTTACTATAGGACTAAGCTCGTGGACGACATACCAACATCTAATCCAATTGCTATCGCAGCACTACCTCCGGATCCCTTGAAGTATACGAGAGTTGAAGACTACATGGAGAACTTTGAAAACATAGAAAGCATATCTGTTCTCACAAGAATATACAACTGTAAACAGAGGTTTATAGAACACTACGTTCACCCCGAGAACACCGAGAAAGTAAGCAAAACGTGCAAACGCATAGTTGAAAAACTACAGGAAAGTTTAAATGCCAAGTCAAAACCTTTTAGTGATGTCTCAAGGTACTTAACCTCGTCGCTGGTTGAAGAAGACCTAGATTACTGCTTGAAGACCATCAGCACAGGGAAGGACTTCGTTTTCGTAGAAGGATTCAACGATACCGTAACCCCCTACCTAAAGTTGCTGAACACAGCTAACGTGCTGGTCGTAGTAGCACCCAGCAAGGTACTAGTGTACGAAAACATGGACCACGTTAGAGAAGTCATAAACAAAGCCATTAGCAAACTAGGCTATGAGGGGTTCAGAACACGCTACGTTGTAAAAGAGCTAAAGCCCGACTATGTGTTCGAAACAGGACTCAGCCTCAAACCCTCACCGAAGAAAGTTCATTTCGATTTCATGAAGATTCTGCTTGAAAAACACCGGTTGAACAGTTGATCCGGTGAACCTACTTTAACGTTCCCAGGTACTCGTTGAAGAGGTTAACCTGAATCTTCTCCTGCTCTCTCTCGTGATCCTCAGAGTAGTAGTTACACACTAGTCTTTCATCTCTGTATACGCAGTTCAACTTAGACGCGTTTTCTTCAAGTGCTTTAATGTTCAATACGAATGATAGGTCAAGAACCTTGCGTATTCTTCTCAGATACTTGCTCTCTGACATCACTTTTATGGCATCACTTAGCTTTGCCGCTTTCTCGGGGTCCGGGAAGACTACTAGCCCCCATTCTGCTAGTAGTGTTAAGTACTTTGCAGTTGCCTTGTAATCACTTGCTATATCAGCTATGTCCTTGAATACCGGTAACCTACCGTTTCTAGCAGAGTCTATCATGATTTTAAACAGAGCGTATTCGAGTCTATTGAAAATCCCGTTATTTAACTCAACCAGTCTTTTATCGGGTGCTCTTACCTTGAGTGGTTTGAACCTGGGTACTCTGTAGGCTAGAAACACCACTCGTTTAGCTTTGCTAAGCTCTTCTCTTAACTGCTGAATCTCGTTTTTCTTTAAAACCTCAGCAAGCTTCCCTAGAGATACTGTTACTTCAGTACTCATGAAAGCACACCTAGGTACCGAAGCACTACTCATAGTATGAAACCTTCTTAAATATCTTGACAATGACATAGATACTAACGCGGTGCATGGGGTTTGCGTAAACTCGGCAAGCTGAGCACGACGTTAATAGTTTTCTACATGCTTGGTTTAGTATCACTTTTAGCCGACGCTGTTTACGAAGGTGGTAGGTCTGTTAGTGGTGCTTATTTAAAGGAGCTTAACGCTCCAGCTTATGGTGCTGCACTCGTTGGGTTAGGGGAATTCGTTGGACACTTGTTCAGGCTTCTCTCCGGCTACTTAGCTACAATTTACCAATCATCTGGAATCATATGGGGTTTTACAATAGCTGGCTACGCATTAACAGCTTTTGGTATACCAATGTTAGCATTTGCACCAGCATGGGGTTACGCTGTTGCACTATACATAGCAGAAAGAATTGGTAAGGGGTTGAGAGCACCAACAAGAGATGTTATTCTAGCTGAAGTTTCAGAAGATATGGGGTTAGGTAAGGGTTTCGGAATACACGAGCTATTGGACCAGGTTGGTGCTTTCCTAGGACCTCTCATGGTAGCTTTCGCAGTAGCGTACTTTGGCTATAGATGGGCTTTCATACTGCTACTAGTACCCGGTGTAGCCTCTTTAGCTCTAGTGGTGTTTTCTTACAGGTTGTACCCTACGCTCAGGAGCGTTTCAATGAAAAAGCCCACGTCAACTCTACGTAGAATAGATAAAGCTTACTGGATTTACGTAGTAGCTTCAGGGTTTCTTGCGTTGGGGTTCATGCACTGGGCTATAGCATCGTACTACTTAAAGTCCATGAACATTGCTAGTGACTACGAGATCGGCTTAATATACGCTGCTGCGATGCTTGTTGACGCAGCTGTAGCTGTTCCACTAGGTATTCTCTACGATAAAGCAGGGTTTAAAGTGTTCATAGCACTACCCTTACTATCCTTCGCTTTTCTCTCACTGATCTTCGCGCTGCCAGCTTTACCGAGGTTTTTCGTCTACGTACTAGCTCTACCATGGGGTATCGTAATGTGCTCAGAGGAGAGCGTTATGAGGGCTGCACTGGCTAGGATAGTTGAACCATCCAATAGACCCATAGCGTATGGAGTTTTCAGTGTAACGTTCGGTGCGTTCTGGGCTGTAGGAGGCTACATCTACACTACTCTACTGAGCACGCCCACTATAGCTCTCTCCTACGGACTGGCTTCGAACATGGTGTCGCTCGTACTATACCTTTATCTCATGTCAAAGTGAGCACCGCTAAACCGACCTTTGCAAGCTCCCTTTCAGATCATCATCGCGAGTAGTACAGCACTTACAGCTGAAGATGCGAGAACACTTGAGAGCACCGAATTCGCGAGCAGTATATAGTTGAATATAGTGTCTTTAGATAGCGAATATAATGCTCGTTGGACGTTTTGCTGTATAGGGGTTCATGTGGAGCTTGCTCTGCTTATTATTGGTCTAGGGCTTGCTGGAGCATACGCTATTGCTATTGGAAGCAACGACATGGCTAATATCATAGGAGTTGTCGTTGGCAGTAGGCTGGTAAGATACAGGGTTGCCGTGATACTGTTCGCTACCAGTGTTATACTGGGTGCTCTTCTTCAGGGGTACATGGTTATGAAAACTCTTGGTCGCGGTGTTGTCACATCACTTGATGTCTACGGGGCTGTTGCAGCATCCATTGCCGCTATATCATGGGTTCTTCTCGCCTCACTACTCGGTCTACCGGTTTCTACATCCCAGAGCGCTGTTTCCGGTGTACTCGGTGTTGGCTTAGCTTACATTCTTACAACCGGTGACTGGTCACTCGTGAACTTCAAGGTTGTTGAGAGAATAGTGCTTAGCTGGGTTACATCTCCAGTACTAGCAATAGCTCTGAGCGCAGGGTTATACTTAGTTCTTGAAAGAGCTCATAGAGCCATTCACACGAGCGAGAAGATTGTAAAAGCGTTAGCACTGTTTTTCGCAGGCTTCGATGGCTATGCCTTTGGTGCTAACGACGTAGCAAACGCTACGGGTGTATACTTAGCGGTCATCGGGGCTTCGATCGCGGGTTCTTCCGCGCTAGGAGCAGGGGGCTCGCTTCTTCTGGCTTTGTACGGTGCTGTATTCATAGCTCTTGGTGGTGCAGTACTGGGAAGAAAGGTGGCTGAGACCGTTGGCTATAGAATCACCAGGTTAGACCCAGTGGGTTCTATGACTTCTTCACTAGTATCTGCTACATCAACGTGGATTTTCACTACAATTCCGTACATGCTGTTCGGCTACGGAATGCCTGTTTCAACAACCTACATAACAGTAGCTACTGTTATTGGTGTGGGTATAGCTAAGCACAGGAGTATAAAAGGCGTTGACCTGAAGGTTATAGCCATGATTCTGCTATCATGGGTCCTGACTCTACCAGTTGCTGCAGTAATTGGTTTAACAACCTACATTGCATTAGTATCACTCAGGGGTGCATAACCATGTCTACCTGGAGCTGGATTTCGAGAACTCGTGAAAACATAGCACTAGAACTCTACGTTAATCTCCTCGAGAAGATCTACATGGTTGTTGAACACGCTGTAGAAGCTTTAAAAGCGTACTCATCTACAAACTACGAGAAGCTTGCTGAAGAGTGGAGAAGGGTCTTTGAGCTAGAGAGAGAAGCAGATGTTGTGAAGAGAAAGATAATCGAGGAGTTATCCAAAGGGCTACTGCACCCTATTGATAGAGAAGAGGTAATGAGACTGGTTATAACAAGTGATGACATAGCGTCTAAGGCTAAAGCATGGACAAGAAGACTTACATACGCAGTTCACGAGGATCTACCTCTAGATATCGTCAACATGGCTATTGAGATAGCATCCAATGTTCGTGAAGCAGTCAGTTTGCTAACTGAGGCTTCCAGAAGACTTATTGAAGGCGACAGGAAGCGAGTTTTAGAGATCGCAGAAGAGGTTGAACACGTCGAGGAAAGAGTAGACGAGGCTAGAGCTAGCATCCTCGAGAAGGTCCTATCGTACTGTAGCACAGCTAAAGTGTCATCCTGTATTCTGATCAAGGAGATAGTTGACATCATCGAAGAAGCTGCTGATGATTGTGAAGACGTTGCAGACGTCTTAAGATCCATAGTGCTATTGAGGTGAACTTCTCGATACTAGTTAAAAACCAAGTAGCGTTCACTACTTAGTCTCCCAATGAGAGTGAACCATCAACCATTCTATTCGGTAAAACTTCTGAGGTGGAACGCTGAGGTTTACCAACAATCTCAGCTATGTATAGTTCATCTTTGTCTTCAACGACGCGTACAACGTACGAATCCTGGATCTTAACTCTGTATTTACCTGGGTTTACAGCTAGTAGTGTTTTACTATCGTATAGTCCTAGGTACTCTCCTCTGAGCCAGCCGCGGGCTATTATGCGGACTGTTACTAGATCGCCTTTCATTAAGATCTTGCTGATCCTCTTAGCGTAGTGCATTCCCCACTCGTTCATTGTCCACCTGAGTTTAACTCCTAGTTCACGCTCCAGCTTTTCAACGTAATTCCAGAACGCACTCCAAGTCATCTCAGCTATTCTCCTTCCACGGCCATACTTATGCTTAATGAATTTTTGAACAGTAACTGGCGGCCATTTCTTTCCTGCACCTACTCTTATTGCCCACTTGATGACTTCAACTACGTCGTCTTCGTTAATACCTGGTAAAAGAACAGGTGTTACGTGAACATCTATTGGTGTTTCCCTAATGGTGTACTCGATGACGTCGATCACTCTTCTAAGATCGTAAGCGGGAGTTCCATAGAGGACCTTGGCTTTATCCGGGTTCAGTGTTTCAATACTCAGGTTTATTCTGTCTAGTCCGGCTTCTGCTAGCTTGTCGACGAGCGTTCTGGTTAGCAACATGCCGTGAGTCTCCAAAGCCACAGTTTTAACGCTTCTTATGCTCTTCAGCGATTTTACTAAACCCGGTAGATCAGGGTACGTGAGAACATCGCCTACGGTATCTAGTAGAACCTCTACGTTGCACTCCTTTTCTTCAACAGCCTTTGTAACCTCTTCAACTATCACCTGTTGATCAACTATGAATTCAGCCCATCTGCTTCTTGATCTTAAACCAGCGTCAACACTGCAGAATACGCAGTTCTGAGGACATATCGTCGTTGGTCTTACCTGTAGCACATTAGTACCTCTATCTATCACCCCGAATGCTATGTAGCCTCTGCCAGGTACCCCCTGTGGAACCCTGTAGATTAATCTTCCATCCATGAACTTGCCAATGACGGGTAGCTTGACTGCTTCTCCGTTTAAGCGTTCGCTCATACATGTGACCTACGAACAGGTGGCTTTCTGCTCTTCATAGGTTAAAGAGCGTGTACTATCCTTAATAGTTTCAACTAGTTTGCTAAGTATTCAGGTAGCAGGGAAGAAGCGCTATGTCTGATCAAGTTGAGCTGAGAATAGCTTTTGGAACACTAGTACTTAGTGCTAGTCAACTAGTTGCACTTTTGCTGGGCGTTGCGTTCAGCGTAGTTATCGCTAGGCTTCTCGGACCTGAAGACTATGGACTAGTTGGTGTATCGCTCATGTACCCAACGATGATCGTAAGCATCCTAGACCTTGGCATGGGAAATGTGTTAATAAAGTTCACATCGGTTTCAAACCCGAGAAGAGATCTATACGCGTGGTCGAGCATAGGCTTAAGGTCCGTTCTTGGATTCATAGGTTTCACCTTAACCTACGCTTTAGCTGATGTATTCGCACAACTACTAGCTAGACCCTACATCGCAGACTACATAAGAGTTCTCTCAGTTTATGTTCTTGCTCTTAGTGTTCTAAACACACTCGGGCAAATTTTCATTGGACTAGGAAGATTTAGGATTGCTGGTTCAATAAATATAGCTCAGTACGTTGCTAAGGGCGTTGTAGCCGTATACCTTGTTCTACTTGGATGGGGTGTTTTCGGAGTAGCTGTTTCCTACAGCTTTGCTTATGCACTACTGTGCGCATTGTACTTTGCACTGTTCTTGAAAAAATCTAGAAAACCCGCTTTTTCCAAAACAGCGCTACTTGATATAATCTCACTAGCTTTCCCACTGTACCTAGCATCTTTAGCTGGGCTCGTTGTTGGCCCGATCGTTGGAACTGTGCTTGCTCAGCACGCATCCAACTACGACATTGGTAACTACAATGTGGGATCTACTACTCTTTCACCTATCAATGTCCTAATGTACTCGATTACAGCCTCAGTACTCTCGTTGCTCCCTGTTATAGAGGATAAAGTAGAACTTAGGAACAGGGTTGCAGTACTAGTGGTTTACTCTTCACTTATTCTAACCTTTCTAATTGGTGGATACACTGCTGTTCTATCACCCTTGGTTCGTATCCTCTACGGCTCAGGATACAGGGATGCAGCAACGTATGCTCTTCTGCTCGCAATAGGCCACATTGTAAACGCTGTTCTAACCGGTGGAGTTTTAGGTGGATACTTCATAGTTACAGGGTTTACCAAGTGGAATAGCATTGCAGGAGTCATAGGAGCCTTGTCGACATTAGTATCCGCTCTTGTGCTAATTCCGTTGTTTAAAGCATCTGGAGCCGCTTTATCCTACACCATTGGTTTAGCTGCATCTGCTACCGTGATGCACGTTGTAGCAAGGAAAGAGTTCTCAATTAACGTATCACTCGTCTCTCTCACTAAAGCGATCATACCGGTAATTGCTGGAATAGTTGCTTCACAAGCTGTATTAAGGTATTTCAAGAGCTCGGTGTTGCTCGACTTTGTAACCTCTGGTACTGTATACACGGTGGTCTACCTAGCGATACTACCACTTCTCGTAGACAAAAGTACTATTGAGAACATTGTTGAATTCTCCTCGAAGCTAGCCTACATCGGATTCGTTATTAGAAGCCTAGGGTACCTGTACTTGAGGCTCTTAGGGTTTCTTTCGAAGTTACTGTAACAACCGAGAGTTCGGAAACTAGGTAACGTGAACAATCGTTCACCAAAAACCTGTTATCGTATTCTTGCTTCATATAGTACTATCAATGCGACTAGAAAGATCAACGCTACTGTAATCAAAAACTCAATGATAGCTCTCGCAAGGTTGTTTCTTATTCTTCTCTCGCATAGAATGAGAGTTCCGAAGTAGCCGTGAATGAGAACGAGAGCTACTAGGATCAATCTTAAAACTCTATCTGTATGAATCGCGCGTGCATTGGGTATCAGTATACGGCTTGGAACAAGCATTTCATAGCCTGTTAACAGGTAGAGCAGCATTAAAACTATCAATGGTATAGACGTTGACTCCACGAGCATTAGTGATAGTTTCAGTATCGCTGGTTTAAATGTTGACCTTCTCTGGCTACTGACCACGCCTTACCCCCTCTATGTGTACCCATACATCCTCAAAGGAGACTCTATGCATGGTTTTAGGGACACCAATAGGTATTATGTACATTGGAACCTCTTCTCTTAAAGCCCCTACAATGCTCTGAACACTCTCATCGTAGAATGCACCTACAACCACCGTGCCGTAACCTAACGCTGTTGCCATCAGGTACACGTTTTGTCCGAGGTGACCAACTTCCATTGGAACATACCTTACTCTACCTCTCTCACCGTAAATTCTCGTAGTTCGCTCGAAAACTGCACAGACTACTAGGCTAACAGGAGCTTCTTTAACCCATCTTTGACCTAGTGCTGCAGCTGCGAGTTCATCGCGAACATCACCCTCTTTAACCAGGATGAGAGCGTGCTTGTGAACATCGTACTTGTAGACACCGGGTTTTAAGTAGTGTGTTTGATTTATAGAAACCCCTTCTTCGCCTACAACAACGTATACTTCTAACGGATACGTAGCTCCAGCACTAGGTGAAGCGCGAAGACCCCATCTAGGCTCTGTAATTCCATACGCACTCCACAGGATCATAGCCAAATGTTCGAGTTTAATAGGGTCATCTGTGTATTCTCTAATACTTCTCCTCAGAAGAATAGCCTCTTCAACACTAATGTTCGTCATCCTAGTGGGAAGTGGTAAATAGATAACATCCTCATGTAGCTCAAGCCCTGGTACTCCTATACGAGCGGAAGGTCTTTCGAGAACCATGAGCAGTACGTACGCTATGATCGCGAGAGACAGGAGAACACCAGCAATAATATGAAGTTTCCCTAGTACAGCATAGGCTCTCCGGGAAGCGTGCACAGAATCTCACCTACTTCCCTCTATAAAACCAGTTTCGTATAATCTTTCCCGCTGTTTTCGACATGGTAGAGTGTGTTCCCATAGTTGTTCATGGTTCTGCGTTTTCCATGGTAGTGTTCAGCAGAGCTATTATATCGTCTTGTATTCTTAGTTAAATACCTAGGTGTTGTTGAAATGTACGAGGAGCTCAAGGTTAAGATCGTTGAGGTTATGAAGTTCCTGGAGGAGAAGGGTTTAAACTACGGTAAAAGTGGAAACGCAAGTGTACTGGTTAGGAGTAAGGGTCATGTTGTTATAACTCCGAGTGGATTAGACAAGTCGAAGCTGAAGCCTGAAGACGTTGTTGTGACGGACCTGGAGGGTCGTGTGATCGAGGGTTTTCATAGACCTAGTTCAGAGCTTCCGTTGCATCTAGCGATCTACAGGGAATACAAGCACTTTAATGCTGTTATTCATGCACATACCATTTACTCGACCGTTCTCTCTGTGATCAGAAATCCCTTACCACCTATTCTAGAAGAGCTTGTTCTATACACTGGTGGTGATGTAAGGGTAGCCGAGTATGCTCTGTCCGGAACGTGGACTCTAGCTGAGAACGTGGTGAAGGCGTTAAAGGATAGAAGCGCCGTAATGCTAGCTAATCACGGATTAGTTGCTTGTGGTAGAACACTCGAAGAAGCCCTCGAAGTGCTAGTTCTAGTGGAGCGTGCAGCACAGATCTACGTGTTGTCGAGAATGCTTGGATCGGTTTCACCACTACCTCCTTCAAGCATAGAGTTTCAAAAGAGAATTTACACAGAGAGAGTAGGTTCATCCTAGTGGTATCCTGATTGCTATTCAACGACGATCAACTAGTACCGATGGTTTACGATAAGGCAGCTTGTGAAAGCTTACTGTTTTTCCCAAAATTTTAGCTCTCAAAGTAATTAGTGTTGTTTAGGGGTTCTTGGAGAAATGACTGGTGATATAGCTACACTACTAGCCATGGTTGCGGTGTTTGCCCTTGTAGACTCGGTAGATCCGTGCATCTTCATGTTATTTGTTTCCATGCTTACATCATCTGCTCTGGTGAACGTCAAATATGCACTGAAGATAGGGTGCACTTTCATACTGAGCGTTTACATAGGCTACGT
>JAWAXJ010000024.1:0-10319 GCA_038896955.1 Desulfurococcaceae archaeon | reverse complement strand
GTGGAAAACTCCTATTGTAACCTCCACTCAGGTTACACGTGGAAATTTCAATTGTAACCTTGTAACCCGTTTTTTAGCACACACCCCAAACTTTTTTACAGAAAGAGTGATCGCTTGTTACACAGGTTACAGGTTACAAGAGTTACACAGGTTACAAGGTTACAATAGAATAGAACAATAGAATAGATCTTCTAGAGCAATAGTTGGTTGATCTTCTGCGAGGCTCACCACATGTTGGAGAATCCCACGGAAGATCAAGCAAGCAGGGGGCTAGGGTTTGCAGCTGCAAAGCAGACACAGGGGGCTAGAATCTGCAAAAACCTAGCTCAAACACACCTGAACCCCCCCCTGTGTTTCATGAGAACATCGTGCTGTTTCCAAATTTGGAAACAAGCGGGTATGATACCAGGAGAAACCATGGTGCAAACAACTGCTGTCACCGACTTAAGGTTGAATGTTCTTCAGTCTTTTCAGAAACCTATCGTAGGATAGAGTCTTCTCCACGCCCTTCTCCTTGTACCGTAAATACCCCATGTCCACTAGAACCCTGTACACGTCCTTCTTGGATAAACCCTTCCTCAGGTAGTGCTTCACCTTGTCCACGGGTATGTCCACGGGTTTTCTACCAATGTGCTTGCCCTCCTTTCTCGCTCTCTCAAGCCCCGCCCGTGTCCTCTCAATGATGAATGCCCGCTCAAGCTCTGAGACTATTCCAAGCATTGTCAGTAGTGCTTTCCGTAGTGCTTCACTCACGGGTGATCCAGGCTTAGCGTTCAACTCTGGGTGCTTAACAAACAGCACGTTGTAGCCTTGCTCTAACAGCAGTCTGTAGGTGTTCACGAGATCGAAGAGGTCTCTACCAAGCCTTGTTAGATCGTACACAACGATCGTCTTAACGTTGAGCAACTTGGAGGCTTCAATCAACTGCTTGAATCCTTCACGCTCCAATGCAGGCTTACTACCGCTTACTCCTATGTCCTTGAAGACTTCAACTAGTTCAAGACCCTGTGATTCAGCAAACTTCTCTATCTCAATGACCTGGTTGTCTACGTTTTCACTCTCAAGGCTAACCCTAGCGTATCCAAGAGCCCTTGGCTTTCTGAATATCACCCTCTCACCCATGTAAAACATTTTCACATGCAGTTTATAAGCAGAATCAACGCGTTCTACATGAGTGCAACACGCGGGGCGGAAGCGCCCCTTTTTAGCTAAGGTGTCTTGTGAGTACTACCTAAGGATACCAACCTGGAACTGCAGACTCGAGACACTTCAGGACACTGTGTGTAGCATTAACACAGGTGGATCTCAGGTAGATCTACGGTAGATCCACTCCAGGAGTGCACTCCTCAGCTGTGCAGAATGCATCTGCAATCGCTCTTCAGCTTGCATCCAAGCGTGGAAGTGAAGCATGGAAGGCGCGGAGAAACCTTGCATAGTGAGGGCTTGCAGCAGAGCACCTACTCTTACCGGTTTACTACTTGTAAAGGATACCACCACGGGAGACAACCTCAACACCCAGAATCTTAGCCTGCACAAGTCAAGGAGTGTTGCATTCGCGAGTGTTCACCGTTGAAAACTCGTCCATGTGAATACCAGAGTGTTGATGAAACTCGTGGACGAACTTTCAACGAAGCTACTACTGAGTACAACGCCGAAGCCCCCTCCTAGCAGCTCTCCTTGCTGAGTTTTTCCGCTGTTTCCAAATTTGGATACACTACAGCAGTTGTAAGCTTATAAGGGGGAGTATGACACACTACTAGTGGTGATGGGTGTGTACATGAGAGCTGAACCAATCAAGGTCGAGTGCAAGTACTGTGGGTACGAGTGGTACACGAGGAGTGTAATGAGAGAGATCCCGTGTCCAAACTGCCACCGCAAGATCAGGAATCCACGTTATGCTCTGAAAACGTGAAAAAGATAGGATGTGGAGAACGGTGGTGGTATGACCCCTGCTGTACCTACAGCTCCTGAAAACAGTGTGGAGAAAGCAGTTATTAAACCTTCTGTCAGAGAACTGAAGCCTCTGGCTCTCACGAGGAGCGAAGGTTGGTTCAAGCTCGGAGACGCGTACATCGTGCTACGGTTCTCGAAGAAGGAGAACAACGTTGAAGTCTTCGTGATCGAAGGGGACACGGTAGCAGGGAGGTACAGCTTCCCCGGTGGACTGGTATTCTGCACCAGCCCGATCGTCGTCGAAGGGATCGACGTCTGCAGTCAGCTGTCAGAGGTGGTGAAGAACTACCAGGACCTTCTGGTACAATATGAATTGATCGAGAGAGCCAGGGCTAGTAGAATTTTAAACGACCAGCTGGTCCCCAGCATGCCGAAGGAGTTCAACATCCTCATCCACGCTCTCACCAGGAAGGTCCTGGAGTCAAGGATCGTAAAGACGTTCTACATACGTAGCGGAAGCGGGGAAGCACTACTAGGGATCTACTGCTACGAGGACGGGTACTACGCGAACTGTGAGGAGTCAATCACAAACGAGCTCACGAGGATCGCGTCGGACAGCAACCTCCTTGACATTCGGTTGGTACCCACGGTGGTGGGGATGGTGGTCAAAAACATTGAGGTAAGAACGAAAACACGGTTCAACCCTCTCAGGAAATGCTTGCTGTTCAAGAACAAGGTGTTCTGCTGGGATCCGTTCCTCGATACAAAGGACATAGAGAAAGCACTGGTAGACCCGAACCCCGAGCTGGTGGTTACACACAGGATACCATGGGAGCTGAAGCCCGAGATACTGAAGAACGCTAGACCAGGACTGCTGAAGTACGTTCCTCCACAGAGCCAGGAGGACATCGTTGAGCTCTTCAAAGCACTAGCCCCGAAGAGCTTCAAAGCGTTCCTGGACTGGGTCAAGAAGCCAGGTGAAGACGAGGCAAATGCCTACTCAAGGGTGGTGCTACTGCTGGAGGTGATAGGGTACACTCTGTACCCTCACGAGTACCCGCTACACAAGGCAACACTACTTGTGGGGGAGGGATCAAACGGTAAGACAACATACCTCAAGCTGATCGAGAGAATACTCACCAAGGAGAACATAGCCTCGGTCAGTCTAACCGAGCTCGACCCCAACGTAAACAGGTTTGCATCTGCAGACCTCTACGGTAAGCTTGCAAACCTAGCTAGTGAGCCTGGAAAGGGGATGTTCGACCCCAACAGGTTCAAGATGGCTACTGGAGAAGACCCGATGCCCTTCGAGAGGAAGCACAAAGACAGGTTCCTCGGGTACAACTACGCTAAGATGATATTCACAGCAAACGAGCTACCACAGGTCAAGGAGGACACGTATGCGTTCTGGAGGCGTTGGATAGTCATAGAGTTCCCGAACAGGTTCGACCCAGACCCCACGTTCTTCGAGAGAACGTTCACACCAGACGAGATCGAAGTCATCATACTGCTAGCACTCCACGCGTTCAGGCTGGTCCTCGAGAGAAAAGCATTCTCGGAGTCGGGCGTCGAAGACGTTAGAGAAGAATGGTTGAGCAGAAGCAACCCCGTCTACAAGGTGATCAGGAGAATGCTCGACGACGGAGTAATCGAGTTTGCAACGGACGGCTTCATCGTCAAGAAGGACCTCTACGAGCTGTACAAACGCTACGTGCAGTTGATGAGGGACGAAGGATACGAGGTGGACGTGCTCGAGCAAAAGGACTTCACCAGGTACCTAACCCGATACTTCCCCGTTAGAACTGGAGACAAGCGTGTCGAAGGCAAGAAGAAGCACGTCTACCTGGGTGTCAGAATAAAGAACTACGCTAAAGCACTAGAGCTGGCTGGGAGCCTTGAGACCCCGCAGGGACTCCCGTGATCAACTACAACGCCCCACCTGTAACATCAAACATAACAGAAAGCTTGTTCTGAGATGGGATTTGGCATTACTGGCATTACAAAAATCCAACATACTACCCCCATATATCCCCTGTTTTTTCAGAAGGTACCCCATATATGGGGGTAATAAGTTGAAAACCAGTAATGCCAGTAGTGCCAGAACACCTGTTCAACTGTATCGTGAAGCATTATAGTGTTTAAGGTGGGGCGTGGTATGAGCAAGCTTGATTTATTCATAGAGTATCTGAGGGAGTACTTCAGGGGCTCGACGGGTCAAGCCGAGTACCGTGAGTTGTTCATCTGCAGAGGGGATCCTGCTAGTAGTAGGGTTAAGGACAGGGGGGTTGTCTGGGTACACGGCTTGGACACCTACCTATCTACATATGTTAGATCCACCAGGTCTTTGAGGGAGTGGAACATCTACATGGGGGTTGGCTTCCTATCGGAGCATGGTTTGACCACTCCTGTAGTTGAGAAGATGCTGTACGATAGGCTTGCCTTCGACTTCGACAGCGAAGACAACCCAACCAACGCAGTTGTGGAAGCCCTCGGGTTCGCCCAGCACATCAGCACAAAGTACAATGCAACACCAATCGTGTTCGAGACCGGCTTCAAGGGTGCACACGTCGTTGTACCGTTATCCAAGCCCGTGGACTGGGAGGGCTACCAGCTACTCTGGAAGCACCTCTACAACGAGATACCAGCAGAGTCTCGAAGGCTAGTTGATACCAACATGCTTCAGTGGAACAGAGTGGACAGAGTACCCTTAACATACAACGTAAAGGAATCGGGCGCCAAGTTCTGCAGAGTCATCTACCCAAAGGAGTTCAACTGGGAGGACTTCAAGTGGAGTGAGCTCAAGCCCCTCGACCCCTCTAACGTTAGACTAGTCAAGGTAGTAGTCCCCCAGGTCGTCAAGCCAAGGGTCATCACAGCTTCTGCTAATCGAAGGAGGTCCTGGGTTTGGAGTGTGGTTGAGAAGGGACTACCAGATGGACGCAAAAGGTTCATACTCCACGTGCTGGTACCCTACCTGGTGAACATCCTCGGTAAGAGCGAGGACGAGGTTCTCGAGGTGTGCAGAACGTTCCTCGACAACTCATGCAGGAACTTCAACAACTGTAGCAAGGTCTACGAGTCGTGGATACGCTCCGTGATAAGATCGGCTCAAACACACGGCTTCAGAGGGTTTTCACTAGGAACCCTTAAAGAGAAGGACCCAGATCTCTACTCGAAGATAACCGCCTCAATGAAAGATGGGGGGTTCTGGGGTTGAAAAATCCAGCCCAAACACACTCAAAAACCCCCTGTTTCATGAAACCGTGCGATGGTAAAACGTAAAATAAAAAACTGGGGTATGTTTTAGAGTATCTCAGTGGTCTTTTTCGTTGAAGGTATTTACTTCATTTTTCTTTTACTTATCAGTGTTTTTTAGTCCTTGTATCAAAGCGCTCAACTCGGGTGGGAGTTTGAGGCAGAGGTGGAAGGAGTCTCTCTACGCGGTTTACAAAGCTCTGAAGGAGCAAGCTGAGAAGGGTGAGAAGGAGGTTACGTTGCTGAAGCTTTCTGCGTTGTCTGGGTACAGCCCCGTGTACTTACGCCAGTACCTGATACCCGTACTTGTACAAGCATTCGAGTGTATAAAGTACCGCAGGGGGGTCGTTGTCTATGAGTGCAGGGAGTGATGAGGATTCTGAGACCGCAATTGGACGGTTGGCTAAGTACTTTTCTGCACGACCGAAGTACGAGCCGTTGGACGCTGTTGTCTCAAGGATAGTTAGGAAAGTCCGTAAAGCTGTTGAAAAGATGAGGTTCTACGATCTGCTGATATCTGGTGGGCAAGGAGTTGGTAAATCAACGTTAGCGTTGCTCATATTGTACAAGTACTACAAGCACGATGCGGAAAAGGTGCTGAGCAACGTGTTCTTCGACGTCGAAGACCTAATAGAGGTTCTACTCGAGGAACGCAGGGACATTGTTCTGCTCGACGACGCGGGAGTGAGCTTAAATAAATGGAGGGCAATGAGTGAGGAGTCCGTTGAGTACAACATATTCCAGCAAATCATTAGAACGCGTTGCAGCAGCATAATCTACACAACTGTCTACGACAACCTGAGCAAGTTCCTCCGAGACGTTGTCAAGGCTTTCATCGCATTGCACACCGTCTCCGATACGAAGGAGGGTACAATAGTGTACGGGTCGTTCTACACGAAGAAGATGAAGACGCGGGTTATCATAAAGAAGCTGTGCGATTTCACAATGCACCTTGAGAAGCTACATCAAGACAGTGCATTTCATGAGCTCTACGTTGAGTACAACAGGAGACGCGAAGAGTTCGTCAAGAGAGTAACGCGGACTATCCTTGAGAAGCGTAGAAAGTCGAAGCAAACCGAGGAAGCAGAGCAGCTCTTCGAGAAGCTCGAGAGTGCAAGAAGAAAACCAGAAGAAGAATTCATCACGAGAATAAACGAAATAATTCAGAAGATGAGCAAGCAGTAAACACGCGAAAACAAAAAACTACTTAGCGTTAGAGATGTACTCCACATATTTTTTGTACGCTTCATCCGCCAGCAGGCTCAGCTTCAAGTAGTGCTTTGCAAGGATGCTCTGTGGTATTCTTCCCTGTATGAAGTTGATTACTTCTTCGGAGACTCCGAGCTGCAGCATCTTTGTGCTGAACCACTTCCTGATGTACTTGGGGTTGAGCACGTTGTTCTTCGCCGCCCAGTTCGAAACCCACTTATCAGAGACGCTTAGCTTGGGAGGCTTCTCAAGGGTATAACAGTAGAACACTTGTTTACTGCCCCTTTTCCACGCAAGCGGGTACTTCCAGAAGCCATCCGCCTTTATCCACTTGCCGTCTTCTTGCTCCCTTAGCAGCTTGCAGACCTCTGAGAGCCTCAGACCACTGTAGATTAGTAGCTTGTAGACCCAGCACAAGGCTTCGCTTGCAGAGCATGCTGTCTTTAAAGCGTTAAGGACGTCCTCATCGCTTGGAACATAAAGGTCTACCCCCGACTTCTTCACCTTCAGCTCTTTCCACAGATCCTCGCGTCCGATGAACTTGTAGAACGCTTTCCAGGCTAAACGACTCCACTTGTTGGAGATGTTGAGAGGCTTCTGCAGGTAGCTGGCGTATTGTTTACAGGTCTCTGGACTGGTCCCCTTCCCCTTGCACCACTCTACAAACTTTTGTATCATGGAGTTATCCTGGACTCCGCTCTCGTGAGCGTAGTTAACTCCACGCGTGAACACTTGGCTTGGGGTCAACGGGGAGTTGGGCTCAGGACCCGATGGCGTAGGCCTGCGTGGGTTCAAATCCCACCCCCCGCACTCCCGCTTCAAGAGGAAGTTAACTACCTCCTCAGCTAGCGCTCTAACAATCCGCTTGAAGTCTCGTTTACTCAGCTTGTAGTTAACCTGACCGTTAATCTTGTACAGCTGGTAGATCCTCACCAGCTCCTCCAGTGGACCAATGTACCTCGTGTACACTCCCTGAGGAGTCCTGTACTGCTCGTAGACGTACAACTTACCTTTCACACGCTTAACGACAACCCCCATGACCCCCACAGGTACTTTTTTGTCGTCAAAGGTATTTGTAGTTAACTCCACTATTCTACCCCGTTGGCTGTTCTTCTTTAAACTCGCTGTTCAAGTAGGCAAGAGCCTCTGCTAGAGACTTCTTTACTAGCTTGATGATTTCGATATGGTATTCCGATGACCTCGCGAATGTTGATTTGACTACCTCGCAGTATAGCTTAACCAACCAATCTACATCTATTAGTTCTAAGAACTCTCTACTAAGCCCCGCTATGAGAACAGACCAAGTAATCTCTCCCATTTCAAGCCCACTCCAGATGAAGTCAATAATAGTATGTAAGCTCGGGGAACCTTTCTCTTTAACGTAGTTTATAAGCGTGAGCATCGAGTAAGCATCAAACATGCTCACCCCTTCAAACGTTTTCCGAGGGTCTTTCAAAAACTCGAGACCCGAAAAGATCCCCACCAACTCCAAGGGGTCCTCAAAACAGTATCCCACGGAGCAGGAAGCTAAGAAAGGTGTAGCCTCCATGATTATCTCCTCCTGCCACCAATATTCCGTTTGAATAGAACGTACTGAAAGGCTTCTCCAGAACGCGTCGAAGGCGCTGAAGTCCACTTTCTTGAACCTTTGGATATTGTTTAGAATATACTCGAGTTTTTCGTTGAAAACAGCTGTTTTTTTGCGTAGATAAACTTTAATGCTAGCAAACTCGTCTTCGAGTTCAAATACAGTTTTTTCGAAGTTAGCGACTGCCACCAGACACGAGATACCCTTCAATAAGTGGGGAAATCTTCTTTCAAGTGAGTGCAATATTGCAAGATTTAAGAGTTTTGAAGGAGATGTAAAGACAAGCAGTAGTGCACCAAAAGGCGTAATATCTACTTTCTTTTTTCCAACCTCTCTGACAAGCCCGAATAGAACGAGGTTGTCAAAACGCCTGTGTATAACAACTCTTACTGACTCAGGAGCTTCTCCAGTATACTTCGCGATCTCCTGAGAAATCTCCCTTATGTTTAAGGGGCCTCTAAACGCAAGGGTTAAGAGTACTTGCATCATTCGTTCATCGAGGCTAATCCTTCTGGCTTTTTTCTCCCCGTTGTCTTTGTGTAACTTTGTTTCTTCGCTCTTCGACATGTGTAACCACCCATTATATAAGTTGTTACACACCCTAATAAACACTAGGAGCTGATGTGTTCGAAGGAACTTTGAGCGAGTAGGAAAGGTGTGGGGGTCATGGGGGAAGTCCAAGTTGTTTTTTCAGAGAACAGCCTAAAAAACGCTTCTCGGAGAAGTGAAAGCCCCCATGCGAGGGGGCTACTGAAGGTTTACCCCGAGTTCGTTGAGCTCATAAAGATACTGCCGTACAGGAGAACAATTGTAGTTAAACCACGTGATCTATGCATATACATGGGGATATGTGACCACGGTAAGCTAACGTGGATCGGCATACTGCTGTCGTTCCTAGAGAAACAAGGGTTGGCTAAGAGACACAATAACTCAAGACCAAGGCGGTACAGGTTAAGCCAGCAGTTCACACTGATCAAGCAGATATGCAGAATCAACGAACAAGACGAAGACTACTGCGTTGAAACAGGTTGCAGCCTCCTTGGAATATGCCCCTACTGGGTGCTTAAACAATGGAGGTAACCAAGGCAACTGTTTACACATGGATAGAGGAAATGCTTGCTCGAAACCAGCGCGAATACAGCAACAGCATAATCTACGTTACTGAGATCACGGAGTGCATGAGGAGACACTACTACATTAGAACACACCCGTTGAAGCCAAGCGAAAAGACAAACCTGGTGCTAATGAGCATAGGGAACGGTCTACACAGACTCCTCCAGGAGTACTTGGCAAGCAAGGGTTGGCTAAGCGAGTACACTGTTTCAGCTGAGTTCAAGAAGTTCAAGCTGGTAGGACACGTAGACCTCTACCACCCCGAGGAGAAAATCGCAGTAGAGCTCAAGACGGTAAACAGTATCCCTGAAAAACCCTTCCAAAACCACGTAATGCAACTCAATGCATACATGTCAATGCTTAACATCGAGAAAGGCTACATAGTCTACATAGCACGAGAGGGTAAAGTAGAGGTATTCCCGCATAAGCTTGACAAAGAACTGTGGAGTGTAACGCAGAAGCGTGCTATAGAGTTCTACATTTCACTTAAGCGTGGTACTCCTCCGAAACCAGAACCTTCACACCTCTGCAACTACTGCGTGTTCAAATGGCAGTGCTACAAGCAAAGAGGTGAAAGAGGATGACGAGTGCAGGATACGTTGAGGAGGTTAAGCTAGAGCCGATTCACCTCTCTAGAAGCGAGGCATGGTTTAAGCTGAAGGGGGTTTTGATAAATCTCAGGTTTTCAGGCAAACCAAAGGAAATAGAGCTCGTGATTGTAGACGATACGGGGGTCAAGGACGACTACGTCATAGCAGGAGAGCTTGACTGTAACCACACGGTCATACAAGTTGAAGGAGTGAACATCTGCAGTGAAATAGACAGGGTCATAAGAGACTACCCCAGGCTAGTTAGACAGTACGAAATAGTTGAGAAAGCCAGGGCGATTCGCCTACTAGACTACCAAGCTGTTCCAAGCATGCCTAAGGAATGGGAGGTGCTGATATACACGTTGACGAGGTCGATCCTGGATAGGAGAACAGTTAAGACGTTCTACATCTACGAGGGAAGCAGGGAGGTTGTGCTGGGGATCTACTGCTACGAGAACGGTTACTACAGAGAATGCGAAGAGACCCTTAAACACGAGATATCAACGATACTCCAGGAGAGCAGGTTACTTGATATAAGACTGATTCCAGGGGTTGCTGGAACAGTTGTTAAAAACGTTGAGATACGGACTATGGAGTACTACAGCCCCGCCAAACACTGTTTATTGTTCAAGGATAAGGTATTCTGTTGGGATAGATTCCTTGAGACAAGA
>JAWAXJ010000023.1:0-10528 GCA_038896955.1 Desulfurococcaceae archaeon | reverse complement strand
TTCCTGTATAACGTGTTTATATTAATGTTATGTCGTGGAATGTTACGTTTCAAGAACATGGGGTGCGTTTATCGTAACCATATGCGCGTAAGGTTACTGCAGCGTCCATCAGTGTGGACACAATTTTGTGCCCGCCGTTGTGCACCACGGTTACACGTCTTTGCGATTTTCCAGAAAAGCGTAAACCATTTATACCCCGGCCGGTATAGGGGTTGTGAGAGACATGAGAGAGGAATTGGTCTATTGGGAGCAGAACGGGGAAGTCAAGGTTGAGAAAGTACCGTTTAAGGTGCTGCAGTGTATTTTAGAGAGCGGAAAGAAGTGCTACGAGTGGACTGGCAAGCAGACGGAGACTGGCTGGTGGATATTCCAGCTTTTTACGACGCCCGATGGCATATACCTGGTCAAGGATTGGGAGCCAGCGATAGGGTACTGCTGGGCAGAAGTGCAGGTTTTCAGGGTGCTCGTAGATGAGTAAGATAATTATCAAGGAGACGGGGAAGCTGGAAGAACCATTCATATTGTATGCTATTGGAGAGTATGAAGATGGTTGCGAAGAGAGCATTTATTGGGTAGCGCACGGCATATACGGTATGGTTGTCACGGATTCCATCGATAAGATGTTGGATATCATGGCTCAATCCATCACGAAAATGTCTAACATCAAGGAAATAAGAACCAATTCGCGATTGTTGCGGGAGCGAATCGAGCAGCTCTTATCTCAAGCATAATTTTTTTAGTTGGTGTTATGACAGTGTCATATAGGGGTTGAAAAAAAGATTGAGATTAGGGGCTGGATTCCAACCCCAATTTCTCGGCGATCACGGTTTCTTCGTCACGGGGGATATCACGCTCTATGTCTGAAACTACGAGCTGCAGCTCCGGTAGGAGTTTTTTGAGGTTTTCGTATAGTTCGCGAAGATTCCCATACTGTTTTAGGATGACGTAACGCTGATACTGTAACCGAATCGCGTCGATAATCCGCGCAAGTACGCGGGTCAAATCGACATCTGCAACATTTTTTAACTCCAGGGGGACAAACGCCTCACTATAAATACGTTGAACGGCGACGTATTCATCGGCAGGCCCCATGTAGCATTTTTTATCTATATCACCCCTCCGATGCCGAATGTAAATGTACTCACGTTTCCCTACTCTCTGACGGTAGACACTACCCTCCGCGCCGCAGCGTGGGCATTTAACCATGCTTTATCGCCTCGATCAGGGAGCGTAATGTGTCGTGCATTACGCCTGTAACTGTGCGGATGAATACTGCATCAGATGCGATGTAAACTTCAACCGCGTCCAGGTATACTGCCTGCCAATCGTTGTCTGCTTTGATGCTCTCTCCATCTATGTAAACGTCCTCAAAAACCCCCATCTCTTTCCCATCAATATCTACCCAGAACGCGTTCTGCCCTCTCTCAATCCTTACGATCATTGAACCACCTTCGCTATCTCTTTTAATGTGCGCCTACCTTGTAGGAATTCCAGAAGCATGGGAAATGGTACCTCAGCCATTGTTATTACTGGCTCATCCGGTTCGCGCTGTAAAATCATTACTTTCTCCGGTGGTATTCTTTCAGCTAGCTCCTTTATCTGCGGGTCGATGCTGTCATCGATATCGCAATCACAGATGTAATGTTTTGTCAACATGAAACAGATTATTTCTTTGATGCTCACCAATCCCTGCTCCTTGAGGATCTCCCACAATTCAGTGAGTGAGGAAGCGATGATGATCGGCGTCCCGTCCGCGTGTATGAACATCCATCTACCATCTGGAAGCGGTATCACACCACCATCGTATGGCCCCCATAGGCATCGTTTAAATTCCATTACACCCATCATTCCTCACCTACTAATGACTCCCACTTTCCGCATGTATCTTGACTGAGTCCGAGCCGGCACCATCTGGCAAGAAGAGAGGGGTAGTGTGGTACGGGTGTGCTATGCCTACAGCTGACACAACCACCATATTGTCGTGCAATTTTTCGCAGCTCTTCTTCCAGCTGCTCCGGTTTCATTAAAAGAATAGTAGCAGCATCGCGCACGATGTGATAAGGCCATGCGCCGGGATCCTGACGCGCCTCGTTAACTATACGTTTCGCCAATTCGAGATATTCTTTCGCTAATTGTTTAATCTCACTCATCCCATTCCACCCTTTCCTTTCGCACTTTCAACCTTCTTCCGTCTGGAAGATATACCAAGTCGAAGAACCCTTCTGCGTCCCTGAGGCCTGTCTCACAGTCAAGCTGGACTAGCTCTGGTAGAACATAATACTCAACAGTGATATACCTGTTTCGAGATGATGCGGCGTCGTAGACTACTTTCAGTATACCGTTCAGTTTCACAACATCTTCCAGCCTGGCCCAGGTCTTTCTATGAACGTTTCGACTACTGTCTCTGTTCTCGTGTTTAACCTGTGGTAGAACTTCAAACAACGCTTTCTGCTCGAGTTTTTGAATGTCGATATAGAATGTGTAGATGTTGCTATGCTGCCCGAACCTACCCCATGTGTCCCTCTTCCAGATGAGAACCCAACCGTTCTCAACCGTTAGCCCCCTGCCCGTTTCGCTCTCGGGCATGGCCGGGCCAGCCATGCCCGGGGCGCTGGAGGCCGAAACACCGCCGGTGGCCGGGGCTGCAGCCACCGGGGTGGGGGTTTGGATTTGGGTTTGCGCCATTCTTGCCCCCATGAGGTATACACGCGGGTGGTATTAATGCTTTGCGGTTTTATAGAAAAACGCAATTGTGGTTGTGCGTGTGGAAAAGAGTGGGCATAAAATTATGTCCACGGGTGCGTGGTTAGAGATCTGAACCAAAAGAAAACGAGGAAAAAAAAAATAATAATAGATTATAATGTGGTGTCTACCATTCTTCGGCTTCTTCCTCTTCGCGCCAATCATCGCACCATTCCGGCTCTTCGTAGTCTGCTATCCGTAATCTTCTTCTTCGTAATCATCGCATTCATCGTAATCATCATAATCTTCAATTTCTTCCGCTTTGCGGAGAAAATCGTACATGTCCATGACAGCTACTTTGTGTTCGCGGATAATCACCACATCATTGATATGTATTGCACCGCACTGTGGGCACGTGAACTTTTTCCTAATCAAAAACGCAGCGCGCGAAAGTGAGGGTGCCACGAAGCCGACCCGTTGAAACGGGTCATAGACATCCCAACCGTGCTTTTTGCATGATGCCACCAGTAATGGGATCGCGATCGGGTTTCTATCGTACTTATCCACATATCCCGCTAGCTCCTTTTCGGTGAGCATGAGCCATAATCGCCTCATCCTGCCCATCACTCGATCACCTGCCCTATCTTATACTCTGTGCTATGAGTCACCACTACGACATACTGTTTATTGATAGCGTCAAAGACGGCAACAGCTGCAGCACAATGCGCGACAACATGTGTTAACGCAGAATAAAGCCATATGGGGCCTCTACCTGTAACCTTTACAACCTTAACCCTTGCACCGCTGCCGCAAATGGCGTTGAATACCTTTTCCACTACAGCGGGGATATCATTGTACGTGATAGTCTGTGTAGGTGTCAAATTGAACTCGATGACGGCAGTCTCACCCTCAATCTTTACGTTCAACCAGGTTGTCATCACTATACCTAGACAACAGGTGGTATAAATTGTTTGCGGTTTTCTGGAAAAACGAAAAAATGGAAAGAGGTTTATTCAGATGGGTTGATTGGGGTGGTGTCGCAGTAGTGTATGCGTACGGGGCATTTGCGGTTAATGTCGATGATGCGGTACACACGTCCGTTGAATCTATACTCTGCAAACTCGGTTAAGATGACGTCGACCACTAGAATGGCAAGCGAAGTGTCGAAGATACCTTTTTTTAATAGGTATTTTCCGGGTCTAACGGTGACGAAATGACCTTTTGATCTCTGAAAATGCCAGTCTAATATTTCACGGCAGATTTTCCGAATGTTATCCATCGTTTTATCTACGTGCATCACCATTCACCGATGAAACGCTCAGCTTTCTCACGAATCGATTTGATCCTCTCTTCCATTATCCTGTAGAAAGTAACCACTTCATCCCAGAATAAATCGCTGGAATCGAGATCGGCAACAGAGAGGAAAGAGTCCATGATGACGAGCCAGTACGCTAGTTCATCTATCTTTGATTGTATCTCGAAAAATCGTTCGATATCCTGCTTTTTCGTTTTTTCCGTCATCGTGAGGGTAATGCGGGTGGGGTTAAAATGGTTTGCGGTTTTCTAGAAAAATGAAAAATGAAAAAAGGGTTGGTTTGGAAGTGGACACAATTTTATGCCCGCGATCAACGGTAGCCTGCTAAGACCCGCGGCGTTTTGTGTTCGCGCTGCAGCCTGTAGTGCTCCATCACGAAGTGGTACAACGCTGCTCTGACGGCATCGCTACGGTCTATGAAGTAGCCGTTTTCAACCATCTCGTTTAACAGCTCGACTATTCTAGTGGGCACCCAGACACTCACCAGCTGTTTCTTGGCCATGTGATGCTGGTAGTACTGCTATATTATATTAATAATGTATAATTTACGATGCTCCAGAAAAGCGCAAACAGTGGCACGCGTGTCAGACCGTGTGGACACAAAATTATGCCCATCATTTTCTCCGTTCGTTTTATATTGGAGAACGCATAGTGAAAAAAGGAAGAATATGGTTTTGGTAACGGTTGTGAATGCGAAGTATAAGCCTGGATGTGACAGCTGCATGGGTGAATACTTGCTCTACCTCGATATCGAAGGGTTAAGGGTGGAGACCCCAAACGATATTATGAATTTCATCACGGAATGGGCGAGAATGTTGCAGTTCAATTACATCGCACACCGTGGTAGCTTATTGCACGAATGGGGTTACTTTTTGGCAGAACTGGGTAGGAGGAAAATATTCATCACCGTGGTACCCTATGATACGTACTTCTGGGAGATGGGAAAGAAGGGGAAAGAGGGGCGAGCCGCGTGGATGTACGTGGACGAGGGGTCACCGTTCAGACGCGTGTACTTTGTTCCTTTTCCCGGCGATGAATTGTGGGATTCCACCATCAACTACATAGTTGATGGTGTCGGTGTCCGTGTAACCTATGGTGCAGAAAACATCAGATTGGATCTGGATGTCAGTGAAGAGCCGAGCCCCGGCTTCCTCGACTACTACCGGAATAGGGAAGACATCATCAACATGGCCACGAGCCGAGAGATCCACACCATGGTCTACCCCGATGCGAATTATGAAACAAAAAAACTGTTCACGAGGATTTTAAAGCTTAAAGAGAACGAATGCAGCGGACATAATTTTGTGTCCGCCCCAACCCCGTTCTCTAAATCCGAACCTACAACTTAGAGAGCATAAAGCGATGCTTGCTAATGCCGCCGTCATCTTTTTCTTTATTCTATTCTTCTATATTGTATTCTTAGAATAAATGTTTATTCTAATGTTTATTCTATAGATTTAATATATAATTAATACGTAACGAATGGGGATAGGGTCTAGGGGGTATTATAGGGGGTACTCTAATTTGTTTGTTAGAACAAACCAATATAAAGGGGGAGAGAGGGGTATAATGGGGGTTTGGGAATGCCCCGTCCACGTGAAATAGGCCCCGGAGAAATAATTTCAACAAAGTTATCTATAGAAGACGCGCGGCGCCTTCGAGAGCTTGCACGTCGAGAGGGAATGTCAGTATCTCAGCTTCTTCGGAAAATCATACTACAGTATCTATCACAGAAAACTGAGTTACCTACACCCCTATCTGATGACCCCTCTCCACAACTCGATCCTCTCACAGCCGTAGAGTTAGAGGATTTTAAAGAAGCGTTAAGTAGTTTTGAGAAAAAAGTTAAAGAGCTAGAGCTGGCGGTAAAGCCGTTGACTGAAGGGCGTACTATCGGCCCGGTGGGTCAACGCCGCACGCTAACATCTTCTGAAATGCAGTTAATAAACCGTATCAAGAATCTTCGAAGTGAATGGTTAAGATATAAACGATGGTATAAGAGCATAGGACACCGTGACAGCGAATTAACAACCCGTCTCGCAAACATTTACAATATAATCCGGACATTGGAAAAAAGCTTCGTGAAACCATGAATAAAGAAATTGTTTTGTTAGTTGGTGCAGCACTGTTCGTTTTCGGAATCATTGTCACCGCTGCAGAGGCGAATGCCGGGTGGCCACAGGCAGGTCCGATCCTTTTTGCAACCGGGTTAGCGTTCATGACTTACGTTTTCGCATTAGATGTGAAAAACCCGGCATGGTACGCCATGATTGTTTCCACCGCATACACATTGTATCTGATAACGATTCCGTCACCGTTGCAAGTCTACCTGTCCACGATCGCGGCCGCAGCTGTGATCATTCCATTGTTTTTACACGCGATTCGGTAGTTTTTCGTTTTTTCACAATTACGCCTAAATACTACATAGTGTCATACCTATGCGATGTTAGAGGAATCCGCAAAAAAGGTTTTAACAATCGTGACCGAGAGAGCGGAAGATTTACGCCAGCGTTCATATTCCCTGAACGCGCGCGCGGCAATCTTCGCCGCAACCGTTGGCATGCCAGCGTCATTCCTGTTCAACCCGGCCGTGCCACTCCGTGAACCAGACATGCCCCCCGGCATTTTCGCGTTACACAGGTTCACGAAGCGCGGATACCGGCTCTACAGGGTCTACTTGCGTGAAGAAGAGATCCCCGCGTACACCCACGCCAGCCGGCAGGCATCATCCCAACGCGTCGTTGAATACTACATCAACAAAATCTACAAACTGCCGAAGATTAAAATCACCTGGAAAGACGTTCAAGCTGCAAGACTGCTGGTTTGGGGATACCCCCAACTCATCTACGCCTACGATCTCGGCAGACTAATCAAAATCACAGAAACAGTTAACGAAGATACCTAACAAACACAGGATGCCTTGTCCGCGGCGTCACCCCCACCTCCACAAACCCCGCTTTCTTGTACAACGCGTTACTGTGCCCCTGCAAACCCAACGTCACCAGCACCTCTTTCCCCTCATCCCTCAGCTTCTCGCAGAGCTTTTCCAGCAGCTCGACCGCGTAGTCACCGGGACAACATGTTGCGATACGCCGCAGGAAGTACGCGTTATCCTGGCTGATACCGAACTTCGCGAAAATGGGTTTGAACACTGACGGCCGATGTATCCACGCCACCGCACAAATCTTCCCCTCCTTTCTCAACGCGAAATAGCGCGACCCCTGCCCGCTAAACCTTGCACACAGCATACCATACAACTGGATACACAACTGCGCATACAATATCTCCCTCCCCCTCAACTCAACCAACTCACCATCCATACATCGGAGAAACAATCACACCCTCCAAATCACATACACGCACTAAAACAATGCAACACCAGCATATTATGCATATAATGCATATTGTAACGCTGCAACTCCCAGCATCCAATCCACCAGCACCATATGCATCATATGATGCATATACTGTTGCAGTTAAACAAGCAAACGCGCGGATGCGTTGGATTTATAACTGGACAAAACGCAGTAAACACATGATTGCACCCGGTGAAACCAACCTTTCATGGAAAGATTGGTTAATAGTAACCATCGGATTCGTATTATTCACCATACCATTCATCGTTATAGTTCACGCGGCAATGGAGAAAATATCAGCCGTTATACCACCCGCTGTTCTACAATCATTAATTGAAAAAATAGAGCCAGTTGCACCCATCGTATGGATCGCACTGGTAATCATCAACATCATCGCGATAATCGCAACCTTCTACCTCCTGGTTCGATTGTAAAACGCGCGTTTCAAGGTTTCGAAATTCAAGAAAAACGCAATTCCATGAAAAGCCGCAGCCATCCAATGGACACAATTTTATGCACCAACCGCGCGACATAGAGATAAACCCACTCCACTAACATTTACACGTGCAAACGAAAACATGGTTAACCGGATCCGAACATGAACGTGCCGATTCGTTAAGACGGTTCATCGAATGGCTGCTATCAGTCAACCGCGGCAATCTTATCCGCGTCTGCGCACGGTGGTACCAACGCGTCCAGTACGAATTGGTTTTATTGCGATTACCGAACAGTGAAACCGCATCATTCCACAATTACATCATGAATCTCTGCGATCACCTAGGAATACCCTACACCCGCGAACGCGGCGCAAAACACACGCGCATTTTAATTTCGAAACCTGATCTCGTGAAACTATTATCGTATCTTAACCATGCTAACTGATCTACTCGACAAACTAAACGCTGTATTAATCCCCCTGATTCCAGCAGTATTGCTATTAATATTCGCCGCTGCAGTCGTCACCATACTCCTTTATGTTTTAACTAAACGTAGACCTCTTCACCCCTTTTTCATTCGCCATTTTTAACGAAAAGGAAATGCACCCCTAACCGACGGGAATCACGATGATGGAATTGGCATGGGGAATATCGGTTGCGATAACAGTGGTTACGTTCTTCTTATTCATCATGAAAAATGACCTCTGGTGGCGCATGGCCATCTTAGCCGTTCAAGCCTTCGCCGGAATGATATTGTATTTGATTTTCCAATACGCTGCCTACACACAGAACGCTTTCGCGATGTACGCCGCATCGATAGCGTTAATCGTGACACTGGTATTCATCATGCTAGAGTTAGTTAAAATGCTGATCGAAGCTATATAATCGAACCAGGGTGAGAGGGTTTGAGCATCAGAACCGCACCCCCAGCCATCGAAACAAACATCATTGCACTACTGTTACGCGATCCAAACATCCTAGACCATTTAACAACCCAACTAGCATCCACATATGTCCAAACCGCAAACTTCGAAAACGGTTACCTCGCGATCGCACAAACATTCCTAGGAGCCGCAGCCCTACGATTCTATTTAGCGTATCAAAACACCCAGAACCCTGATTTCGCCGTCTTTTTCGATCGGACGGTGGCATACTTGAACGGGGTCTTAGCAGCCGGTTCGAAAGCATTAGGCGGCAAGACGTTAGTCGGCGTATTAGAATCGGTAGGCGCACGCCGCGCTTTGGAAACCGCACTACTGCTTCGCAAGTCTGAAGAAGAAGGGCGAAAGTAATGCTACAAGAATTAATCTTCGCGTTAAAACTGAAAAAAGCTGCAGATAAAGGATGGCCGTTAATCATGCTCTTCTACCCTGATAACGTTGTTTCATTGGTCTTCCCCGAAGCCGTAACCGCGGGATTAGTGAAATACCTAGACCCACGCGCGAAGAGGTACCGAACCGTAGCGCCAACAAATCGATTCTACATCGGTAGAATCCAGATCATCCCAGTTGTACCCGGTTATCCCAAATCGTTGGGATATGACGCGCTGGGAGCATTGTTAGCCGTAGAGCCTGACGTGCGCAGAGAGATCCAACAGCAGGTGCGCCGAAAAATCGAGCAGTTATCAGATGATCATGTAGTCAAGATCGCAATCCGCTGCGGCCTACCAGTCCACGAAAATACACCCGTCATATCACTCCGTCAACAGTTAGTTAATTTAACATCCACATTGATGGGCTGCGCCCGTGTCCTCTCCGCGCTACATAACGAAAACCTAACCAACACACCCGAAGTCGACATCCCACCCCCCCTATCACGGTTACGGGAGATTTTCGACTACAACATCGATGACGTTGTCACAGCAGCGGAGCAGCTAGCGATGGCACAGATCGCAGATGTCCTAGGCAAATTAGCTTTCTACAAACCACGATTCGACTGGAAGAAGCTGATACTGGCCATCATTATCGCCGTCGTAGCGGTATTCATGTTCGCCTTCGTAGCGCAGGCATTCCGCGGATTCATACCCGCGACGCCCGGCGGGGTGACCGTACCATGATGACGGCAATACTATCCGCGGTCGCGTTTTTCGAGTTATTCGCGTTCGCATTGGGCATCATCCACGCCTTCGACCGTGACGATGAAACAGTGGCTGCACCAATGACACCATGGTGGATACTATTCGCAGCTGCAGTACCATTTATCACGTTCACGTTATTAACGTGGGGCATCTTTATCGGCGGCGCCGTTGAGAACATCATGTACGGCGTTAAACCTGTGTTCGGATTACCATTCGACTTCCTCTCGCTTACTGTTATCATAGCATTGTTAACAGCGTGGGCTGTCTACCACGCCGGTTACATTGTTGGCACGGTAATTGCAGCTCGCTGTCAACTGTTCACTGTTGTCAGTTTACCGATCACAGTTCCATTGCCAACCATTGTTATCACGAAACCAGTATCCGTTCGAAAACCCAAACCTCTACGCGTAAAAACCGTCGAAGAAATGTTAGGAATAGCAGTCAAAGAGGTGGTATCCATAAATGGAGGATAAACGTTTCATAACCCGGCTCGCCGCAGGGTTAATCTTTCCAGCAGTGTTACAGATACTGCAGACCGCTGCACAGCGAAGCTACGAAAACGCGTGGACAACATTTCTGATATTCCTATCGCTACATCCAAATTCAATTCGCAATCATGTGAAATACATAATCGAAAATAAAAATGATGAAATCGAAAAAG
>JAWAXJ010000022.1:0-10569 GCA_038896955.1 Desulfurococcaceae archaeon | reverse complement strand
TAGCATTCATAGTGTTTGGCATAGCTTTCTTGGCTTCACCGTGGCTTCTCCGAGTAATCTACATCAGAGCTTCCGAGCAACTCACGTTGAACATTGAAAGCTACATTGCTAAACTAGAGCAGTTCATTCTAAGACCTAGTTAAAACCTCAATAGTTATTTTTACAACATCACCGTCCCTGAGTTCAAGCTCACGTCTTAAGTGCTTACTTGAAACAAGCTCCACGATTTCGCACTTGTGCCGTGTAATAGCTGGTTTCAGAACTAAGACCTTTACACCATTCACCTTACCTGTGTATACATACACTACGCCAAGCCCCTCCTGGTCTGGTTTAATCACTAGCGGTGGAACCCCGATCTCCTTGACCAAGTCGTAGAAGCATGTGTTGAGCTCAACGTTTAGTGTTCCAGGATATGGTGGTTCTCCAAGTACCTTCTCTAGAAGCCTACTGTACTTTTCCACGTAATATGCTCCTTCACCAACACCACTGATAACCCTACCTTCAATGGTAATCAACTCGGTGAAAAACCCCGAGTAAAAACGTTAGTCGAGAGATTCGAATTTTTCGAGAACAGGTATTGTGAATTCAAGATTGAGCTTTCGCAGAGTTTCCTTCTTTGGTACTCCCTTCTCGTTCCAGCCTCTCAGCTCATAGTACCAGCTTAGCATCTGGTTGTATTTGTCGTAGTCTAGCTTTACACCTGTGTATGGTCCTTTGGTTAGAGGTTGCTTAAACCACCTTACTGGCGGCATATCGTAGTCCCTTTGGAATCCCTGCATTTCTCTCACCCAGAAGGCTCTGATCAGGGTGTATATTCTGTGCGCAACCGTTCTGATGTCTTCAAGAGTCCAAGTTACGCCCGTAACAGCCGAGAGGAAGCGAGGGTAGTAGTCTAGGTCCAATCCAACTTCAACCCATGGTAGTCTACACGTAGTCAACGACTCGAACATTCCACCTCTAACATCCTGCAGGAAAACTAGTCTTTCAACCTTCTGCCGAGTGTACCCAAGTCTGTCGGTTGCAATCTCGTAGCTTATGATCCATGCGTCCTTGTGGTGTGCCCCGATGGGTGAAGTTGCGTAGGATAACGCCATGGCTGGTGCTGCATGGCAATCGTACGCTGAAACCTCTAGTCCCTTAACGTGAATTGCGAACTGCTGAGCTTCTGGTCCCAACGCTTTAGCCATTCTCATTACTCCTTCAGCTAGGAAGGATCCAAGGCCTCTCCTGTAGGCTGTATCCTCGATGAGCCTCTTCGCTTCCCTATAATCTCCCCATTCAACTTTCTCCGTTACAAGCTTCCTCTCACTTGCCTCCATGTAGAAGCCTATCACGTTGCCCATGCTTATTGTGTCTAACCCTAGCTTATCACATAGCTTGTTAAGCTCAGCTACTCTCCTGAGGTCTTCAACTAGAATGTTGCTCCCGAGCATTGCAACGTTTTCATAGTCTAGTTCGCTCTCCTCGATCGCTAAGTCTAAGACAACGTTTCCACATTGCATGTTGCAGTAAGGACAACCCCTCCTAGCTATTTTCAGCTTTTCCATCAAGTCTCCGCTTATGGTTTCATAGTACTCCCAAACACCCTCTCTAAAGTTCATCGTTGGTAGAACACTGTTCTTCTGACTCCACACTATCGTAGCCATTGTACCCTGCCGAATCCAGAACTCGTAGTTATCGCTCCTGAGGATTTTCGAGTAGGCTTCCTCAGCTAGTCTTCTCAGCTCCTTCATGTCAGCTACAGGTGGGTCTCTTGAGCCTTTTATGACAATAGCTTTTAGCTTCTTGCTTCCAAGCACCGCGCCTATACCTGGTCTTCCACCGCTTCTACCTCTCTGCGAGAGAACCGTTGCATAGCGAACCAGGTTTTCAGCTGCTGGTCCAATCGTAAGAATGCCTACGTTCTTGCCATGCTTCTCAACGAGCTTCTTCTCCGTCTCGAACGTGTCAAGACCCGAAAGTTCTTCTGCATCGTGAAATTCGACTTTCTCGTTTTCTACGTAGATATAACCCGTTTTTCTGAGGGAACCCGTGATTACTATCGCGTCGAAACCCGTTCGCTTCAGGTGGTAGCTTGCCATCGTTCCAAGGTTACCATCACCATAACCACCCGTTAAGGGGCTTTTCGAAGCAACTTGGAGTTTACCGCTACTAGGTATAGGCAACGCTGTGAGAGGCCCAGTAGCTATAACGACATGGTTATAGGGTGAGAACGGGTCAACGCCTGGTGGATTAAGGTCCCACAATAATCTGATGGCAAGCCCTCTGCCCCCAATATACTCTGTGTAGTAGGAAGGATCCAACTTGAACTCCTTAACTCGCTTAGTAGTCAAATCCACGTAGAGGACCTTTCCCCACCATCCGTACAATACCCTCACCAGTTTGATATAGAATACGCGGTTTAGTTAATAAAATCGAACTAGCGTCAAGGAGCGTGAACAAGCCTAGGTTTTTCCGGGTGATGGGCCCGCGGGGATTTGAACCCCGGACCTCCCGGTTATCAGCCGGGCGCTCCACCAAGCTGAGCTACGGGCCCTTCGTTTAACTTTTTATGGCTTTGAGATTTTTAAATCCGTGTTTTATCGACTTAACTTCTATGCAGCGTAGAGTTCCCATGAGAAATTACTCTGGAGGAATAAGATGGAAGAAATCATTGAGAACGTCCAAGTTTTACTCGTGCTTTAAAGTAGCGATTCTTCTTTTTAGAAGCTCGTTTATTTTTACAACAGGTATTGCTAGGTTTTCGCCGTGCTCGTAGAATATTTCACCACCAATGAACACCATGTCTGGTTGCTGTGACCTTGCTAAGAGCGAGTATAGGTCTTTTTTGCTTGTTATAGGCATGGATTTAAGTGGATTCTTCAGGTCGTAAACTATGATGTCAGAGGCTGATCTCCTCTCGACGAAACCGTTGTCTATGTTAGCTACACGGTAGAAGTTTGTCAATAGTCTGAACGCCACCTCAGGGCTTCTAGTGTAAGAGTAGACGTTCTCGATCGCCGTGGTTATGTTACCGTATCCTCTTGCATCCACGAGGATACAGGTTTCGCGTACTTCGTAAGGCTTGCATACCATGGATGAATACTCACCTAGCCTCTTATCCTCGAAGTACAACCAGCCATCGTCCACCTCCAGTAGAACAGTGAACGGGTTTCTCGAGACTGTGCCACGCTCAGCAAGCAACCCGACTCTCATAGCGTTTTCCCTTGCAACATCTCCCACGATCTTGGAGTACCTGGTTTTAGCTACTGGCACAGTTACTCCGTTCATGTAAGCGTTTACTAGTCCCACATTAGCTAGCTTGCGTAACTCCTCGTCTGTGAAAACGCTTAAATCTATGTTACTCATTCCTCTTACAACGTACTCTACGATGTCAACGATCAAACTGTAACCGTGCACGATCAAAGCGTCTCCTTCAAAGTCGTAAACAAGCTCTGCAAGTTCGTACTCAGGCAAGGGATCGCCCTCACCTACGTCCTCTACTCTAGATCCGTGCAGAAAGACGTATCCATAGTGGAAGTCGTTGCTGGACAAGTACCATGCGTTTTTGAGTAAACACCTCGTGGCAATTCCCGATGACAACTTCGGTTCATCCTCGACTTAGCATTTCTCTGATAATCAAACTCGATATCTGGAAGAAAAATATTCTCCTCATCTGAAACCTGGGTGCATCACTGCTCAGATTATCCGCTGCTAATCATCGGACTAGTAGCCGGGTTGACCTCGTCAACAATCATCACTCGTCAGGCCGCCCGTCGCCTCCATCCCCGGCTAGTTAACTGTATCTATTTCAGCCCAAATATCTCTTTACACTAGGGGTGAAAATGCCTGAGCGTAGGTTAATAGTACTAATGACTGACTACGGCTACAGAGACCCTTATGTTGGTGTTGTAAAGGGCGTTATCAAGTCTATAAACCCCGATGCCGAGATAGTGGACTTAACTCATGGTATTGAACGACACAATGTACTTGAAGCTGCACTCATGCTAGCTGTATCAGCGAGGTACTACCCACGTGGAACAATATTCGTCGTTGTCGTAGACCCAGGTGTAGGTAGTGCTAGGAGAGCTATACTAATTGAGACAACGAACTACATTCTAATAGGACCTGATAACGGTTGTTTAACCCTGCTAGCTGAGAAGGACGGTGTGAAAAGAGTTTTCGATATCTCTGATACAAAGTACAAGCTGCCCAAGGTATCCTACACCTTCCACGGAAGAGACATATTCGCGCCGGTTGCAGCTTGGGTGAGCAAGGGTGTTCCGTTAGACGATGTTGGTGTTGAAATAGACTATGATAGTCTTGTTAAACTGAGCTTTGATAAGCCTGTGATAGACGCGGGCAAAAGAGTGATCAAGGCACGTGTTCTCTACGTAGATGTCTACGGAAACGTGATGACCAATGTTAGTGCCGATGAGCTCGTAGCACTAAACCTAGTTTATGGCTCGAAAATTAACGTGGAAACAAGCACATCCAAACATACCTGCACATACGAGGCAAGCTTCAGCAGAGTACCAGAGGGAGAGCTCGCCTGCTACGTGAACTCTTGGGATTACCTCGAACTCGCAGTTAACAAAGGTAATGCATCCGAAAAGCTGGGAGTTAAACAGGGAGATACGCTTATAATGAGAGTGCTCAGCTAGAACGCGTGTTCAACACCTCCATACTTACTTCGGATACTGCTTCTGTCTTAATCTGAGAGATACGAAAGCGAACTGTTAGCGTTCAGAGCTCAGAACTCAAGACCTTCGTCACGGATCGGCCAACCCGAGCGCTCATCATTAAACGCGTCCAAGTGTGCTCTTTTCTACACCACCTAATTACCTTTTCTCCCACTCCTCGGCTTCCTGGTAGTATGGACAAAGCTTTGAGAACTCGCAGTACTTACATTCCCAGGGATACCTGGGGTGGTACTTGTCCTCGATAAGGTCTCTTATTTCGTCTTCAAGGCTTAAGCTACTTGTCTCAATTACATACTCCACGAGCTTGATCGGAGTAATGTAGACTAGGATCCCTTTCTCGTACTTCAGCATGTTGAGATATATGTTCAGCTGCTTAACGTGATGTTCCTTGGGCAAGTTTACAGCGGATCTAGCAGTTTTAACCTCTATTACTACTCTGTTGCTCACGTCTATCGCGTCTACACGGCCCTTAAGCAGGTATTTTTTACCCTGAACTTCTACCTCAGTTTGTACATCGAATTCAGCTACTAGACCCTTCTCGGCTAAAACTCTTTCTAAACCCCAGTGAGCAATGCTTCCGAGAATTGCTGAGGGTTCAAAGGAAATAGACAACCAAGGATAGTTCTTCTTTAAGTGGAACTTGTGCGTGCAGAACACGAGGTCCGTGACGTAGATTATACCGGGGTTCTTCAGCTCCTCTATTCTGCTGATCTGCTCATTAACCACTTTTTCATATATTAATCTCGTTACGTAATTGTAATGTTTATACTGCGTTGACATGTTAAAACGACCTCCCGTTGATCTCGGTATTAACCTGGCATTTTTTAGTCCTTAAACACATCTCGAGGTACGTTTCTTCAACAATTCTAGCGTTCCCGAAAGAGCTATTCAAGATGCCTCTGATGAACTGCTTGCCTATCTCAGTTCTAGCTTCAAACTCGAGAAAGTAGCCTAAACCATGTATGTAGTCAAGGTACGCTAGCACATCACTAGCCTCGTAGATCTCCCTGATCTTGGAGAAGGATAGTATGCTTATGAATCCGAGCTTAGTTAGGATCTGGCTTAAGGCTTCTAGAACATCATGTGACAGATGAACCTCTATCTCCTCTCTGATCTTAATCTCCTTGCTCACACCAAGTCTGGGTCCTTTGTAGGTTAAAACGAAGCTCTCCTCATCGTTGCAAATTCTTTTTCGTAGTCTTAGAGCTTCATCCGTTGAAGCGAAATCCTTGCACGGGTGTGCAAAATACGTATCAACTTCAGTGCATACTTTAACGAACTTAAAGCCCGATTCCGCCAAGGTTTTCCTCGCATAGCCAGGGTCCATTACCTCGAGTTTAACCTCCTCTTCTAGCACAGTACATCCACTCAGGTTCTTACCTGACACGCATTTTCGAAAGCACTCTACCGGCTGTTTCCACTGCTTTCCTGTAGAGGAGCGGGGGTGTTCTCGTTGTTACCTTGTACTGCTTTTCAACACGAGCAAGACCCTCAACGAACGCTCGTACACCTCTTTCCAGCCCAATTCCATAGCCTCCCTCGAACACTACTACAGTTGGTACCTCTAACTCAGCGAGAACTCTACCTATACTGTAGTATGATACCTCCGTCAGACTCAGATCTGCGAGTCCATCGTTGATATAGCCATCGAAACCTGCCGATATCACAAGGGCCTCCGGCGCGTAATGCTCTAGTGCACTTTGAACTTTGCTCACAAGAACAGTGAATAAGTCGTCACCACTGCTGGGTGGTAGGATCAAGTTTAACTTGTACCCGAAACCCTCGCCTTCACCCAGCTGATCTGGATAGCCGGTGTGGGGGTATAAAGTGTCAGGGTCCTGGTGTAAGTCGAGCTGAAGGATCCTCGTTTTGTAGAATATTTCCATTGTCCCGTTTCCATGGTGAGCGTCGAAGTCCACAACTGCGATGTTCTTAAAGCCTGCATCCTCGAAACCCAGAACAGCTGCTGCAGCGTTGTTTAGTAAGCAGAAACCCTGAGTTGATGCTCCCATGGCTTTACCTCCTTTACCAGCGTGATGTCCAGGTGGACGGAGAACTATGAACACAGGTGTTCTACTGCTACTCAAGGCTACTGAGTACGAGTAGTAGAAAGCTGAGAGAGCTAGCTCAAGAGAATCTTTTGAAAAGTACGTGTCTTCATCTACTAGCGCTGGAGCTTTCTGAGATAGCTTTACTAGGTACTCCAAGTAGCCTTTAGCGTGGATTCTCTCAGCAAGTTTCAAGGATTCGCCGCGATCAACACTCGCAGTTGTAATGTCTTCCCATGAAAACCCCAGATTCCTAAGGGTGTTCATGACCCTTTGAACACGCTTTGGGTTTTCCGGGTGATTAAAGCTTGGATTATGCATATAGGCAGAGTCGGACAAGTATAGAACCCTAAGCATTGATATGCAACCTCATGAAGCGTAGTAAAGAGCCTGGTATAAAGCATCTATGAGGGTTTTCTTATCAATGTTCTTGGGGATTCTAACGATCGCTAGATTGGGGTGTCCTGCTATATCCTGCGCTATGCCTTCCGCCAAGAGGTACTTTGCTATTCTGTACGCTCTACCATTTGGTACTTTTAGTATTAGCAATGCGTACTCTCTGTTCGTTCCCGCAACAAGCGCTACTGGTGCTTTTAGTATGAGCGAAAGTCTAGAAGCTAGTGCTGTAACACCTCTTTTCTTCCACGTGTACCTAGCATCCACAAACCTTAGATCACCGACCTTAACAGCACTTACTGCAAGGTTCATTGCTACATCTTTAATCTCCTTATCCCGCTCCTCCACGACTTTCTTTGCAATACTCCATACTGACTCGTCCAGGGGCATGGGCGAAGGAGACGGATCGGCCAACCACTCCACGATCCTACACCACAGTTCTTCATTTCTAATAGCTGTAAGAGCTTTCGAAATGTTCTTAGCCATTTCGAACAACTTGAGAAGATTACTGGGTACTCTCTTCCCAGAGTCCATGTACTTTATGACTTCAACAAACAGTTTAAGCTTATCGTGAACCCTTATACCCTTTGATACGAGCTCATCGTAGAGCAAGGCGGCTGTTGGTTTTCTGAAGTCCACTACTGCTACGTCGAAGCTGCTTTTCACCTCGTTTACCCTGTGCAAACTAGCTATGTGGTGGTCGACGAATATGACCTGCTGAACACCGAAGTGGAGTTTAAGCATTTTTACGATGTTTCCAAGAGTGTCACTGTACGGTATATCAAGGAACACTACTGCATAGTAGTTGTCTTTAATCTGCGATAGAATGTATTTTACCCTGTCAGGGTCTACGGGTGTCTTGTGAAATTCTACGTCCTCCTCGAGCGGATACTTTTTAAGATGCTTTTGAGTGTACTCTATGAGCGCTGTTGAAATAACACCATCAGAATCCCAGTCTCCAAGTACTAAAACTTTTTTTCTACTAGACATATAAGCACCCGATGCCGAGAGCAATACGGTTTACATATTCTGCTTTTAAACTGTATCATTAAATACGGGAAAGAAGGTTGAAATACCTTTCCGATATAGTTGATATGCTTCGGAAAAACATAACTGAAGGTGCGCGTATTACACGCGAGGATTCATCTGCGAATCTCATTGAACTCTTGGACGAGGCTCACCCCAAGCAAGTGGATCTTGTTGAAAAACCCTTTCTAAAGAAGCTCAACGTTGAACCAAGAAAACCAGCAGTTGACATCTTTGCGCTGGATAGTAGCTCGAGGGTTATTGAGTCATCTTACCTGTTCATGGCCATAGCATCCGGTAGCTTGTTCAGCAGGTTCACAGGTAGAGCATTTGATGTACCCAGCGTGATGTCAATACTGGGTTTAGAAGAACCTCTGTGCAAGCACGTAGTTATCGTACCCGAGGTAGAAAAGTTCGACAACATACTTAAGGAGCTGGCAACGCAACCTGGTGTTTTGCACAGCAATCCTCTTGGAGTTCCCTATACAAGTAACTATAACAAGTTCGCTATACTGAATGAACTAAGGCTTAGCGTAGAACAATGCTTACTTGAAGAGTTCAGCAGAAGTAGTCTGGCGAGTAATGGTACAGTACTACTTGTTGATGGTCCCTTAGTGTACTCAACATCGATATCACCTGAACCAGCCATTCCAGTTCACGAGAGAAAAATCTACATGAAGAGCATTGAGCGCATGAATAAAAGCAGAGTACTTACGTTGATGAAGCTTGCAAAGAACGGTGTAGTTGTTATCTCGGTAGTTAAGAGATTGCATAAAAGCTACATTTTATCCTCGATAGATCCAGCTGGCATCTCACGTGGTAAAATGAACGATGAAGCCTACCTCAGTACACTCCTCATCTCCGAGAAAAACCTACAGGGAGAACACGTGCTCCTTGGACCACTAGTTGTAAAACAGAAGCACGAGTATGGGGTTGACAGGTTAATCTGGTACATAGGTGTATCAAGAAGAATATACCCACTTAGAGGTGGATTTGGAAACTATGTTTTCTACCGTGTTGAAGTATTCAATGACGTGTACACGGAGAATGTCCTAGGCTACGTCGTATACGATAGCATCTACACGGGCTCTGTTATTCCTCTCAGTATACTCGTTGTCGATAAGAGGGTAAAGAAGCTCTCTGGCTCCATAGCAAACTATGTTCTCTACCTCACGGGTTTAACTCAGGAAGCAACTATGCAGTATATTAGCGTGTTCTAGAACAATTCCTACTATGGGGTAGTATCCTTTGAGCTCGAATGACATACTTAAAACTCTCGAAGACAAGTCCAAGGCTGCATTCGAAATTGCCGCTTCCCTTGGGGAAATAGTGGGTTTTGTTTCCAGGACCAGTCCTTCGCTCATTAACGAAGAAGGAGGGTATGTAGTTTTCGATGTAGATCCTGTAGTGTACTTTTCAAACTTCCAAACGTTAGCTCAGGCTGGTTCGCACCTCGGTGTTGTAGATATAAAAACCCTCTGCCTGATAAGCCTAAAGGTGATCAGCGTTGAACGCAGGGATATACTAGCGGAGCTGGATCTCCCGGACATGTACACTCCTTTACCCTACAACGAGGTCTCAGGACTACTCACCAAGACTAGAATAAAAGCAAAACCTCTACTAGCCTTCAACATTAAAACCGGTGAAGTAACAGCTGCAAACTACGTTATTGAACCTCAGAGCCCGGTTGTAATACTAAGAGATCCTCGTGCTATACAGAGTGTTCTCGGATTACCAAGCGAAGGGGTTTTCCTCGGGTATGTAACGGTAGGCGATACGCCCATCTTCGAAGGGAACGCTCAGCTCTTTCTTCCACTAAAAGCGTTTTACCAACATGTGCTAGTGGTTGGAACAACGGGTAGTGGTAAAACAACTCTGCTTAAAAACATGATCGCATCTATAATCGCCAGATACAAGCTCGGTGATGCGAGAGTTTCGTTAATAGTAATTGATCCTAACAAGGACTACGTAACCATGACGCTTAAGCCACTGTGGAAAGTATCCGGTTTCACGCGGGACGACGAGTACGTGATCTCCGAGAAAATCGCCAGTAGCATTCCGGGGTTATCGGGTCTAATAGTACTGCTTCCCATTACTAGAACCGTTGTAGAAGAGTACGTTGAGAAAGCCGAAAACTGGGCTCGTGTACTGAAGATGCTTGCAGAGGACTACATAAACAGCATACTGTCTCCGATCACAAGAAAGTTCAACTGGAGTTATACGATATCCGAGCTCGAAGTTGTAGAGGAGCCTGTGGGAGACAGTACTCTTAGGTTTGTGAAAGCCGCAGTAGAAGTTAACTACGGCTGCTGCAAGGACCTTGTTCATTACTACATAGTTCCCTACGCGCTGAGGTACACTGATTTCAAGCCAAAGGAGCTCGTAGCTCTCAACCCTTACTTTACTAGGCAAGCAAA
>JAWAXJ010000021.1:0-10708 GCA_038896955.1 Desulfurococcaceae archaeon | reverse complement strand
GAAAGCAGAAAGCAATAGAGTTCCTTAAGAAAGCCTTAGATGCGGTAGGCTACAGGATCAAGGCTTCCAGCTTCGATGAGCAGGGCAATGTTTGTTTTGGGATAAAAGAACACATTCACTTGCCCGGAGTGAAGTATGATCCCGAGATCGGAATATTCGGTATGGACGTTTGCATATCAATCGAAAAACCTGGTTACAGGGTAATGAGACGTAGGCGGGCACGAAGACCTATACCTAAGCGACATAGAGTTACAAAACTGGAGGCAATGGTTTTTCTTAAAAGGTTTTTTGGGTTGGATATCGTTGAAGAGTAAGGTGTGCTTATGGCTAAGTTAAAACCACCAAAAGTAGAAAAATACGGGCGTGGAGCTCAAGAGTGCCGTAGATGCGGGTCTCGAGATGCTGTTATCCAAGCTTATGGACTTTACCTATGTAGACAGTGCTTCAGAGAAATAGCATACTCCATGGGATTCAAGAAGTACAATTAATGGTGATAACTATGGTGGCTATGGATCCTCTCGCGAACACTCTTTCCGCAATATACAATGCCGAGATGAGAGCAAAGAGAGAAGTTATAACTTGGCCTGCATCAAAGCTTATACTTAACGTACTGAAAGTTCTCCAGAGGGAAGGTTACATAGGAGAATTTGAATACATTGATGATGGAAGATGGGGTAAGATAAGGATACTACTACTAGGTAGGATTAACAAGGTTGGCGTGATCAAGCCGAGATACCCGGTTAAGTACATAGAGCTTATCAATCCACCGAATTGGCTCAAGAAGTACCTTCCGGCTTACAACATTGGAATACTGATCCTTACAACACCTCACGGAGTAATGTCGCACAAGGAAGCTATTGAGAGGAAAACAGGAGGTATACTGCTAGCATATTGTTACTAGAGAGGTGTTAGAACATGAAAACTTTGCACATTGTTGAAAAAGTCAAAATCCCCGAAAACGTGTCTGTTCAGGTAGAAGACTCGAGAGTGAAAGTTAGAGGACCCAAAGGTGAGCTCGTTAAGGATTTCTCGCATGCACGAAGAGTGTACATCAGTGTTCAAGAGGGTTACGTTGTTGTTGAGGCTTACAATGCGGATAGATCTCTTAAAGCACTCGTCGGTACAATAGCAGCGCACATAGAAAACATGATCACAGGAGTTACAAAAGGTTTTAGGTACAAGCTTAAGGTCGTGTACTCGCACTTCCCGGTGAGCGTAGTGGTTGATGCTAAGAACAAGGTTGTTAGGATAAGGAATTTTTTGGGTGAAAAAGCGGATAGGGTAGCTAAGATCTACGGTAATGTTACGGTTCGTGTCGAAGGTCACGACGTGATCGTGGAGGGCATAGATATCGAGGAGGTGGGCTTAACTGCCGCATCGATAGAACGTGCAACCAAGATAAGGGATCTTGATAGAAGAGTCTTTGCGGATGGTATTTACATCTATGAGAGAGGTGTTGCGGATTGACGATGGAAAAGGACTTTGAATGGTACTTAAAGCTGAGAGAGAAAATGAAAAGGCAGAGACCAGAGTTCTTAAGACACGAGTGGTGGAAAAAACCTAAGTTCAAGAATGATCCTAAGTGGCGTAAGCCCAAAGGTATAGATAATAAAATGAGACTTCAGCTCAAGGGTTATCCTCCTATTGTGAAGGTAGGGTACAGAACACCCACTGTTGTTAGAGGAATGCACCCAAGTGGTTTAACACCCGTAGTCGTCTACAATGTAAATGACCTATCGAAGTACAATCCACTAAAGCACATCATTTACATCGGTAGCACCGTTGGTATGAAAAAAGCCCTCGAGGTGTACAAGGTGGCCGTTGAACGTGGCTTTAAAGTAGCAAATCCTCCGAGAATAGCTAAAGTGCAACAGGAAGGGGGTAGCTGATGCCAGATTTAACTCTACAGAAGAGACTTGCAGCCGATATACTTGGAGTAGGAGTATCCAGAGTGAGAATAGATCCAACAAGAGCAGACGATGTTGCTCAAGCAATAACGAGAGAGGACATAAAGAAGCTCATAGAAGAAGGAGCTATCTGGATTGAACCCGAGCACGGTATTACTGGTTATAGTGGTAAATTGAGGAAGGTTCAGCGTAAAAAAGGACGAAGACGGGGCCACGGCAAGCGCGAAGGAAGAAAAAGAGCTAGGCAAGAACCGAAGCTCTCGTGGATCACTAGAATAAGAAAGATAAGGAGGTACTTAAGGTACCTGCGCGACCGTGGCGTAATAGACAAGAAGACGTACAGAAGACTATACAAGCTTGCTAAGGGAGGACAGTTCGATAGTTTATCAGCACTTAAACTGTACCTTAGAGAACACGGTATCATAAAAGAGGCTCAATAGGTGAACACTATGGCCAGAGGTCCAAAATACAAGGTTCCACGGCGTAGAAGGCGCGAAGGAAAAACAAACTACTACAAGAGATATGTAATGGTGATGTCAGGACACCCGAGATTCGTTGTTAGAAAAACAAACAAGTACATCTGGGTTCAGATCATAGTAGCTAAGCCCGAGGGGGATCACACCATAGCTGCTGCTCACTCGAGAGAGCTCGTTACAAAATTCTCGTGGAAAGGAGGAACCTCGAGCACGCCTGCAGCCTACCTAACCGGTCTTTTAGCAGCACTAAGAGCTTTGCAGAAGGGTATTGAATACGCTGTACCAGACATCGGACTACATAGAGCAATCAAGGGTTCAATAGTGTTCGCAGCCATAAAGGCGGCTAACGACGCAGGTCTTAAAGTTCCCGTCAGCGAAGAAGTTCTCCCCTCAGAGGACAGAATCAGAGGACACCATATAGCAAACTACGCGAAAATGCTGAGAGAGCGTGGTTTACTTGAATCAAGGTTCTCAACGTACTTGAGGAGAGGATTAAACCCCGAAGAACTCCCTCAGCATTTTGAAACCGTTAAACAGGCCATTTTGGATACTTATAAATCTAGGTCGCAAGGGGGTGATTGAAAACCTTGTCATATGCACCCATGCCTGCAATAGACAAAGTAGCCCTGGAGAAGTGGGTGCCTAGAACAAAAACCGGTAAACTAGTACTTGAAGGAAAGATAACGAGCTTAAGGGAGATCTTTGAAAGAAACCTGCCTCTGCTGGAACCCGAGATAGTAGACTACCTACTACCAGACTTAAAGTACGTCAGAATCGACGCTAGGATTGTTCAAAAAATGACCGATGCTGGTAGAAGGTCCAAGTTTCAGGTCGTAGTTGTTATAGGTAATGAGAACGGCTACGTGGGAATAGGAATAGGAAAAGCTAAGCAGTATACGGAAGCTTTAGCAAAGGCTGTACGTGACGCTAAGCTAAACATATCCCCCATTAGAAGAGGTTGTGGAAGCTGGGAGTGTAGGTGTACACAGCCTCATACAGTACCTTTCATCGTTACAGGTAAGTCTGGTAGCGTTAGAATAACGTTGAAACCTGCACCACGGGGAACAGGGCTTGTTGCAGGAGACATCGCTAAGATAGTGCTGAGATTAGCAGGTATCAGCGACGTATGGACCGAAAGCTACGGAGAAACTAGAACCACGCTCAATTTCGCGAAAGCTGTTGTTAACGCTCTCCACAACACATACAAGTTCATAACACCTGTGGAGTGGGCTAGAGGGTGAAAATGGTCCATGGCGCACAGAATACCTGTTTACGCTATAATAAGGATCAAAGGTCGAGTTAACTGTCCATACGACGTAGAATACACCTTAAAGCTTCTAAGACTACACAAAAAGTACCACTGCGTGCTTTACCCCAAAACCCTTCCCGGACTAGATGGTATGTTGTTGAAAGCGAAAGATTGGATTACCTGGGGGGAAATCGATAGAGAGACTCTGATAGAGCTACTGTATAAGCGTGGCAAGATAGCTGGCAACAAGCCTTTAACAGACGAGTACGTGGATACTCACCTAGCGAAGCTCGGTATAAATGGTGGAATACCAGCACTCGCCGATGCTATTCTGGAGGGGCGTGTAATGCTTCATAAGCTGAATAACCTGATAAAACCAGTATTTAGACTTCATCCACCTAGAAAAGGATTTAAAGGTTCAACGAAAAGACCTTACGATCAAGGTGGAGAGCTAGGTTACCGGGGATCCGCCATAAACGAGCTGATTAAACGAATGCTATAGGTGTACGAAGCATGGTTGTTAGAAAAAGGAAGAAGTCGAGGAAACTGCGCGGAAGAACAAGAACGATGGGTTGGGGTAGAGTAGGTCAGCACCGAAAGAGCGGATCAAAGGGAGGCGTTGGTGCTGTGGGTTTCCACAAGCATAAAATCATGTGGATGATAAAGTACGCACCTGAATGGTACGGTAAACATGGATTTACAAGTGTTCAGCAACTAAGGGGTGCTCCAAGGATCATAAATGTTGGTGAAATAAACGAGATCGTTCTCGACATGATCACTAAAAACACAGCAATCAAAGAGGAAGGAATGGTTGTTTTCAACGCTATTGAACTAGGATATGACAAAGTGCTTGGAAAAGGAGAAGTTACAGTACCAATAAAGCTCATAGCGAAACACGTCTCAGAGACAGCTAAAAGAAAGATCGAAGAAGCTGGTGGAGTAGTTCTTACACCCCAGTAGGAGAATACAGGTCTCTCTGTTCACGCTTCATCCTTCTACGTTAATACTCAAAGTGATTTTAAGCACTTAAGTCTATAAACTGAAAAGGTGCACTTAACATGGGTATACTTAGTGCTATGTCAAAAGCGGCCGATTACTTGCCAAGTGTACCAAGACCAAAAGGACATGTACCACTTGGTGAGAAACTCCTGTGGACATTTTTAGCACTATTGGTATACTTCCTGATGTCCCATACACCATTGTACGGTATAAGCGAAAGAGCTCCTGAACAGTTCCTGCTAATACAGATAATATTCGCTGCTCATAGTGGTACATTAATGGAGCTTGGCATTGGACCCATAGTTACTGCTGGTTTAATAATGCAAATACTCGTAGGTGCGAAGCTCATAGACCTTGACTTGACTGATCCCGAGCATAGGAAGATCTTCACCGGTGCTCAGAAAACACTAGCTGTTTTACTAGCGGCTTTTCAAGCTACAATGTATGTTCTAGCCTGTAGGTACTGGGTGTTTATTGGAAACCCTATAGCAGGTTGCATGGCATCCTGGTATTTACGAGTTGTTGTTGCTGTGCAGCTTTTCATAGCTTCATTATTCGTCATTGTACTAGATGAACTTGTTCAGAAGGGCTGGGGGCTGGGATCTGGTGTTTCACTATTCATACTTGCAGGTGTTGCTACAACAGTGTTCTGGAATCTCTTCGGACCGTTCAAAACAGGCGGTGAATACGTAGGCTTCATACCCCACCTTGCAGAAGCGCTCTCCAGGAATATGGATATATCAAGCGTAGTCATTAGACCCGGGGGAAGAGACCTTGTTGGTCTTATTGCAACTATAGTCATAATATTCGTTGTTTTGTACTTAAGTAGCATTAGGGTGGAAATACCTGTTACTTCACCCAGGTTACATACAATAAAGACGAGAATACCACTGCAGTTCCTCTACGTAACGAACATACCAATAATATTCATTGGCATACTCTACTCAAACATACTCGTGTTTGCAACTCTTATGAGAACTTACCTTAGCGGTATTGTACCGCAATCGGTAGTTGACATGCTAGTAAAGTACGATGACAGAGGATCGGTTGTAGGTGGATTAGCTTACTACCTCTCCCTACCGAGTGGAATAATATACGCGTCTTTGGACCCCGTAAGACTGGTAGTATACTCCGTGCTTGTAGTAGTACTAGCAGTAGTGTTCGGTATACTCTGGGTTGAAGTTGCCGGTTTAAACCCGGAAAACCAGGCTAAGCAACTAATTGAAAGCGGATTCGAGGTACCTGGTTTACGTAGGAACCCCAAGATACTAGAGCAAATATTGGCAAGGTACATATATCCGTTAACGGTTTTATCATCTATAATAGTTGCTCTTATAGCCATCTTAGCCGACGTATTTGGAGCGTACGGAAGCGGCATGGGTTTACTCCTCGCAGTAGGCATACTACAACAGTACTATACGTTGATAGCTTACGAGAGAACTCTAGAAGCGTACCCATTGCTGAAGAGGCTCGTTGAGTAGTAACTCAATTCTTTCTCTTCCGCCATACCGGGCACTCAGAATAATTTAAGTCTAAAGAACTGCATCGAAGACACCTCGATGATGTACAGACCTTTCGCGTCTCTAGTATTCCCGATATTTAGTTGCAGAATATAGTAAAATATCGGGTTACCGGGTAGGTATGAAGACATGCTTGCACTTGTTACAGTTGTTAATGTCATTGGACACCTCTACATTTACCTTATTGTGTATAGGTATTTCAAGAAAACGCGGTTTTACAAAAGCCTAGTGAAACTTCATGAGCAGGTAAAGCGAGCTCCTCAAAGGGTGAAAACTAAGAGTGATCTGAGGAAAGCTAGAAAGTACCGTCCTTATCTAAAAGCATTTAGAAGAAGACTAACGAGGTTGTTAGTATTCAATACTATTTTCTTCATACTTGTTTACATCTCGATAGTTACTTCAACTACTTACATAACAATAGTATACGGTAGCTACTTGGTTGAAACACCAGTAATGATACCACTATTAACAGGAATATCTCCAGATGGGAAGATGTACACTCATGCTTTTACTATCATGTTGCTCGCACTTATACTAACAATATACCCTATTACAAGAGAAACGAGAATAGTGTAGCTCCAAAAACGAGCACGAAAAATACCCGTTATAACGTATAAAAACCGCCTTTCTATTCATGTGTGCATAGAAGTAATAAGGTGCTCATTAATGCCAAGACCCATGTATAGAACAAGAAGCTGGAGGATAATTAAGAGGAGAACTCCAGGTGGAAACCTGGTTGTTCACTACGAGAAGAGAAAACCTGGTAAAGCGAAGTGCGCTATATGCGGTGCTGAACTACATGGAGTACCAGCTTTGAGACCATACCAGTTGTCTAAGCTATCCAAGACTGAGAAAAGACCCGAAAGACCCTATGGAGGGTACATCTGCCCTAGATGCCTCACAAGAGGCTTAAGAGAAGCTGTTAGAACCATCGCGTAGATCGTGCTGAGAAAACGTTGAAACCCTTCTTGGTGCACTCTTTTGGTTAGAATAGTTATTAGTGGTCCTCCAGGAAGTGGTAAGACTACTCAGGCGCTGCTCATAGCTAAACACTACAATTTGAAGTACTTCTCAGCAGGTAGGATCTTCAGGGAAATTGCCACATCACGAGGTTTAACCTTAGAAGAGCTAAGCAAGCAAGCACTCACGGATCCCAGTATCGATATTGAGGTTGATATGAAAACCATTGAAGCCGCTAAAGAAGATAATATCGTAATAGATGGTCATGTCGCAGCATGGATTGTAGCTGACCTCGTGGATTTCAAGATATACACAACTGCACCACTCATGCTTAGAGTCTTGAGAATAGCCGGTAGAAACGGAGTACCATTGGAAAAAGCACTAGAAGAAACACTTGTAAGAGAAAATAGTCAAAGAAGACGCTTTATGGAGTACTACGGAATAGACATACGTGATCTCTCAATATTCGATCTAATTATAAACACTAAAAACATTGGAATAAATGAGGCATTTGAAATAATAAAAAAAGCCCTTGAAAATAAGCTTTAAGGGGTTTACGAAGAGAGTGTGATTATGCCTGCAATAGAAATTGGTAGAATCTGCGTAAAGGTTACAGGAAGAGAAGCTGGAAGAAAGTGCATCATAGTTGACATAATAGACGAGAACTTTGTTCTAGTAACAGGTCCGAAAAGTCTCAGCGGTGTGAAGAGAAGAAGAGCCAATATAAAACATCTAGAACCTACGGATAAGGTTATCAGTATACCTCGAGGAGCTAGCGACGAAGATGTATTAAAGGCAATCGAAGAAGCCGGCTTAGTAGACTTCATGAAAGAACACGTGAAACCAAAGCTCTCGCCTTTAAAGTAAGCGAGACACCAAGTAGAACATTCCTAGTTTAAACCCTTTTTACATAATTGACATTCTAGGTGTATACTATGGGTTTAGTTGAGAAAGGAATGGAGTTCCTCGATGCAATAACCAGCAGAGCTGGCTATAGAAATGAATGGGTAGTAGTTAAAGAAACCGATACTAGCCCTGACTATGGAGTATTGCCGTATCAGAGAAGCATCCATGATCATATAAACTTCGGCGTAATAAACCTGGATAAACCACCGGGTCCCACGAGCCACGAGGTTGTAGCTTGGGTTAAGAAAATCATCGGTGTTGACAAAGCTGGACATGGGGGGACCCTAGAGCCCGCTTCTTAAAGCGGGCGGGGAAACCCCAAAGTAACCGGTGTACTACCAGTAGGCTTAGCTAATAGCACAAAGGTCATAGGAAACGTAATACATACAGTTAAGGAGTACGTAATGGTGGTTCAACTGCATGATTCTACCTCACTGGAAAAGCTTAGAGAAGCAGTTGACTACTTCAAGGGTAGAATATACCAGAAACCACCATTAAGGTCTAGTGTTAAGCGAACTGTGAGAATCAAGAACATATATGAAATAGAGATCCTGGAGTATAAAGAGCCGTTTGTTCTAATGAGAGTTCTCTGCGATCCTGGTACTTACATGAGAAAGCTTGCACACGACCTCGGGTTAATACTTGGTACTGGTGCACACATGAGAGAACTAAGAAGAACCAGAACGGGTCCCTACAAGGAGGATGAAACCCTGGTATCACTACAGGAGGTTAGCGAAGCCGTCTACATGTGGAAAACCAACGGTGATGAAAGATACCTTAGAAGAGTAGTGCTACCTGTGGAAACAAGTGTTGTTCACCTGCCTAAAATCGTGGTCCTGGACACAGCCGTGGATGCAATAGCACACGGCGCAGATTTGGCAGTTCCCGGCGTTGCAAGGTTAACAAAGGATGTTGAAGCAGGTAAAACGATCGCTATATTTACTCTGAAGGGTGAACTCGTGGCATTAGCGAAAGCCTTAAAGAATTGGGATGAAATCGTAAAGTTGGAAAAAGGCATTATCGCGAAGATCAAAAGAGTCGTAATGCCACGCAACGTGTACCCCAAAGCTTGGAAGCATGGAGGGTAACTCTAGTAATGCACTACTACAAACCAGGTAAAGCACCCGGTAGAAAAGTCCTTATACCCTTTGTAATAAGAGGTGTGACACTACAGTTCGTATCTTACTCTAGCCTGTTCTCCGGGACAGAGGTGGATGAAGGTACGAGACTTCTACTGGAGAACATTGTTCTACCTGACTCTGGTCTTGTTCTTGACGTAGGCTGTGGATACGGCATTATAGGTATCACGATAGCTAAGTTAAACCCGTCTCTGAAAGTTTACATGGTTGACGTAAATCCGCTCGCTGTTAAGGTCTCCCGTATAAACGCTAGGCTTAACGATGTAGAGAACAGAGTTGTGGTCTTAGAGGGAGATAGGTATGAGCCCGTAAAGAACACGTTGTTTAAAGCAATATACTCTAATCCGCCACTCTCAGCTGGAATGAAGATAGTGGAGGACATCGTGCTGGGAGCTCGAGAACACCTGGAAAAAAACGGTTTTGCTCAGTTCGTCTTAGCAAAGGGAGGCGAATACCTGCTCCGTGAAGCCAGAAAGCTCTACAGCCATGTTGAATCCACTAGTAAAAAAGGTTATATCCTCCTATACCTAAGACCATAAAAGGAAGCCGGGGTGCCCGAGCGGTCTAAGGGGCTGGCCTTGAGAGCCAGTGGGGATACTGCTCCCCGCGCGGGTTCAAATCCCGCCCCCGGCGCTCGAGCTTTTCTCGTAACTCCCGACAACTCCACCGAACCAGCATACACATCTTAATGTTTAAAGCGGTTTGCGTGCATGGAAAAATACAATGAGATACCATTAAAGATAGAGTATGATTTGAAGCAGTAAATTCAAAATATTGCAAATAATCTCAAACATCGGCTCCCATTACTGGTGAGGCTTGCTTTCTCCACTATTATGATTTGAGTGCTTTCGCGTTGAGTCTATCGTGTTAAGGCTCCTTCTGTTTTCAGCTTAACCTCATAAGCTCGCAGTTTATTCTCCAATTCCCTGTAGTTAGGAAAAGTCTTTTCAACACATGACCAGTACCTTTTGTTGTGTTTCTTCTCTATGAAGTGACATATTTCATGGTAAACTATGTACTTTACTAGCGAGTCCGGTAAGTAACACGCTAGCTTATTAATAGTTAACACTCCTCTTTTACTAAGGCTTGCCCATTTCCTAGTCATGTCTCTTACTACGATTTTACAAGGATTAGAAATACCCAATACTTCTCTTGAAGCTTGGTCTGCATAATTCTTGGCTAGTTGCTTTAACTCTTCCACACTTCTATTAACTACTTCTAGTTGCTTAGAGATCTCCACTAGCTCTGAGAGCTCTCGTAGTTTTCTCTCTATCCATGGCTCATACTTACTAACAATCTCCTTAGCTTTCAACTCATCGTAGCCCATGGGCAAATGCACTTCAACTCTATCAGGATTTACAATGATTTTTACAGCTGAGTTTTTAAAGTACTTTATGAATATATTGTTCATTTTCTCACCTTGATTCAATGTTCTTTACCTTCTCTACTAGTTCTCTTATAAGAGAGGTTATTTCGTTCTGCTTCATTCTTATATTTGCAGGTTTCTCAGCCGTTAGGACTGCGAACGCTATTTCCTTTTCAACGTCTTTAT
>JAWAXJ010000020.1:0-10796 GCA_038896955.1 Desulfurococcaceae archaeon | reverse complement strand
TAAGAACTCCATGATTTTAACAACGTTATCCCCAGAGAGAGCCCCTAGCTCCTTCGGGATCTCTGCTTCTAAGCGTCTCGGTTTCCGCTTCGGTGTAACTTTGACTACTTCACCTTCTATGTGTTGCTCAATCTCTTCAACCATTTGATTTATGTCCTCTGATGCCATACCCTCACCAAGTTGTAATTATTCGTTGTTTTACTTATAAATTAGTGTTTTACAAATATAATACTGGTGATATTGTACTATGAGTAGCGATCTCTACACAGATAAAAAAGCAGTAACCTTTGCTGTAAGACTGCCCCCCATGGTACACAGAATGCTACACGAATATGCAAAGCTGTACTCTCGTGAAATATGCGAAAGCCGAGGATTGTACACAGACGCCTCAAAGATCGTGCGTTCTATAATTGTAACATTGCTCATGAAGAAAGGGTTTCTCGGATATGAGTTCACACACTTAACAGATCCCTGCCATCAGGAGTATACACGTGATAGGGAAAAAAAGAAACCCGAGTAGTAACATTCAACGGGAGCGGGGTGTAACATCAATTCAAATAGATGTAACATCCTGCTCATATGAACGTAACGTTCTGCTCATATGAACGTTACTACTAGCTTGAAACAACTGCGTTTAGTTTTTCTTTTTTCTTTTGTTTAACTGCATTATTCTTTTCTGATTTATGAAAGCACTCAATAGGACAAATTTACTTGATTATATCAAAAGATCATAGTAACACATTGATCATATGAACGTTACTATCCGAACACAGGATGTTACGGGTCAGTTCTGCGAGGGTGTTACTATGAACATTCTATTGACCCGGGGGGTCCAGGGGGTAGGTCAATTAGGGTCGGGTCATTTTCCACTAGCCCCTGTTTATAGCTATTGTTAGGGGGTCTATAGGGGTCGGGTCAAAGGAATGTTTCACAGATTTTTCAATGGGGGGTTTAAGGGGAAAATGAATGGTTCCTATTAAAAAGGGGGTCGGGTCAAAGCGTGTTTACTACTACGTATTTTTTCTTTGAGATCCGCTCTTTGGCTCTTGAATACCTGTTCTTTATACACATACTACATACAACGTGTATGAACTTTGTTATGTCTTCTTCGTAGATTTTCTTGACTCTCTCATCGCGTGTTAGTGGTTTGCATACTGAGTTGTAGTATAGACACTTATATTCGCTCATGTTATCAGCTCCGATGATAGATCTACTATCTTTTTCACAAGTTCAAAGTTCACTTCAACACCTAGCCGTTTACAGTCTGTTACAAGATGCTTTAACAATACAATGACTGCTCTCGGGTTTTGATAGTTCTGCAATAATTGAGCACATATCAAAAACACAGAGTCTATCATTGACCTGATGTTATCGTCATCTGCTCTTGCATACATCAAAATTAACTTGCTCGTAATTCTATATGTTAGTTCATCTATCAACTTTCTTAGTTCAACAAACTTGAGCTCTCTGTCAATGTCCATTATCCCATCACCTTCCTGACATATAAAATTATTGACGTTGTTCTCTCTCTGCCGATCACTCTGAACTCTATTTTTTCAACGTCGTAGTTGTTCTGCTCAAGTGCCTCCGCGAGTGCTTCTGCCAGTCTCGTGAGTAGATAGTTTCTTGATATGTTTTCACGCGTTTCAATGTATGTTTTCAAGACAAACTTGTCAATGACGTATAGAGCTTCCTCTTTCATGCTCAATGTTACCCTCCTTTTCGGTTCTCGTAAATCTATTTCAATGACGTTGTGTTTTAAGTCATCTGTTGCGGTAATACCGATCACCTTTTTCTTATTATGATTCTTTCCCTCCACTCTTGTAGCAAGTCATATTTAAGCTGTTTACCACAGTTTGGACATTTCCCTTTATGTAACTCAACGATCGTAGCTGGCGGTAGTAATCCAAGTGATGATTTCTTAAACTCATATAGGATGTATCCACAGTTTCCACAGATGTACTTGATTCCCAATGAAACCCCCAGGGAGTGGACATGGGGGGGCGGGGTTAAAAAACCTGTGTGGGAAACGTTCATAAAAAACTTTTATATGAACAAGTGGGATTATAAGAGTCCTGCACGCTCGAGTTCTCGAGAGATTTCTCTCTTAGTTGAATCATCTACGAATTTCAATTCGATACGCTCTGGTCTAAGCTGGAATATCTGATCAATAGAGTAGTCTCCGTATATTGAGAGGTTCTGCTCTTTGATCCATCCGAGTAGTTTTGATACTATCATTCTGTTCCATTCAAACGCAATTAGAGCCTCACGATTAGCTGTATGCCTCCAGATATGCCATACCTTAGAGAATCTCAAGTACCTTCGTGTGTCTTCGTTTAGCTCGTTCTCGTGTTTTTTAATTATTCGTGTCAATATCTTCGTTGCCCTACCCATTGTATCCTCCGCAAACAGTTCAAACCTTCTCAGTAAATCTCCCCAGCTCTTCGGGATAACCTTGTTGAACCTGATCCCTCTTTTCTCGGTTGTCGTAACACGGTAGAATTCGCGTTCTCCATATGCTGATACAACCTTGTCCCAGTCCGCTCTGATAACTGTGCTAAAATCTATTCGCAAACGTGGTTCTCCCATTGCCCTCATGATCACCATTCTTCTTGAACCTGTGTAATATAGCAAAATAAGAGCTTGTATAATCCTCAAATAGATTATGTCCTTGGTCTTCCTGTACTCCTCTAGCAGATCACGTACAATTTTTACGCGTACGTTGAACGGTATTTCCGCTGTCTGGTACTTGCCCTTGTACTCAGCTTGAGTTATCCCCGGTCTCAATATTCTTGTTCCAAGCCATTTCTGAATAGTTTGTAGCAGAGAAATATACCTGTTGATGTCGGGTTCGAATCCTTTTTCCTCTAGTTTCTCCATTCTCCATTGCAAGTATTTGTCTGTTCTTGAATAAACTTCCTCCCTGTCCAACGGATCCGTGCTCGATGCTTTATCAATTATGTACTCGGGTGCAGTTGGTGTTAAGTCGTACTCTGGTGCGTTCACCATGCAATACCTGTAGAATTCGCTTATTGCTCTGTTGATGTGTGTTTCTCTGAGTCCCTTTGCCCTCATTGCCATAACAACGTTTTTTATGAGTGGTCTGTTTATGAATTCTTCCCATGACGTTGGTATAACGTACTTTTTCGCTTTCTCGCGTACTGCTCGCTCACGCTTCTCAACGATGTTCGCAATAACTGCTTTGACAAAGTCTTCATACGGTGTGTACAATTTATCGTTGAGTAAGCGTTTTAGAGTTGATTCGCTTATGTCAATGCCATAAATTGATTTCAAGTACTCACATGCCCTTGCTCTTGATAGCCCTAACTTGCCCCCAGCTCTTTCAGGGTAAATAATGAGAATAACGTCTAGTTTCCTGGGGTCTATGTGCTCTGACGCTATAAAGTGCTCTATCGCGTTCTCTAAGACTAGGTACAACGCGTATACTGTTTTCTTCTGCTCCTCGTCTAGTGATTTATAGTGCTTGTTGATCTTCTCACAGAGTTCATCCGTACACAGTAAGAGTTGCTCGGGTATTCTAGTGATCTTCTTCACTTCAATTTGCTTTGCTTCTACCATCTCCTATACACCTCCCTATATTCTTTTGGTTTCTCTTCGTGCTTGAGTTCCTTCTTCTTAACCAGTTCTTCAATCAATATCTTTGTTGCCAAGTACAATTCGTTCACTTTCTTCTCGAATTCAAATATCTTCTTCTTGTCTTCGTCTGATATGTCTTCTCTTGCCAATAACTCACGCGTCAATAAATCTAGATCGTTCAAGAAACGTAAATTGTACACTATTTTCTCAAGCTTTGTTACTTCATCGAGTAGCTTCTTCTTCTCGTTTTCTAGTAGCTTCTTGACTCTACGTAGCTCGTGTAGTTTCTTCTCAAGTGCTAGTAGTTTCTCATCGCTTATTGTCTCAGACATGTAGCATGAATAACAATAAAAGGTCTTGGATACCGTGTTGTCATCGTAGTGTATTGTAACAACTGTTACTAGCTCATCCTTGTTTATTTGCCTTTTGCAAATAGAACAAAAGAGTTTATCGCTCTTTGCTTTAAACGTCTCAGTCTTGATATCTGTTATCTTTTTATCAACTGCGTTCTCCATTGACTTATCCGCTCCAAGGTAAACACGGTAGATCGCTTCACTCACAAGCTGGGACACACTTCTACCCGTCTTCTGAGCGATCTCCTCCACTAGCTTCTTCGCTTCACTAGAGATACGTACAACTGCCTCAGGCATTTTAGTCAAACCCTCCTAAATAGAAATATAAACAAGGGGGGGTTAAAAAAGGATGGGTCAATAGATGAAAAAACTACTTTTTCTTCTCTTCTTCTTTCATTGCTAATATAAGTAGAATCAGTAATATAAATGGTAGTAATGAAGGTAAAGGTGCTGGCTGTGGCGGTTGCTCGGCTGGTTGCTCAACGGGTAAAACCGTGACCCCTACTTCATTACTATAAAACTCCGTCATAGTACTACCTTTACCCTGTATTTGTATGTTCCTGGTAATTGTTCAAAGTGTGATGTTATCGCTGATCCAAATGTTGTATGTAGTTGTTTTATATCAGTAAACTCTCCAGTAGTTGATCGTTTCTGTAATATTGCAATAACGTTGATCTTTGGATACATATTAAATGATAGTGTGAATTGTTCATTTACTTTAACTTGTGTTTTGTCTATTGAGAGCACTAGATTGGGCGTGTATGGTATATACATTATTTTTAATTTAAACGTTCCGTCCCAACAGTTACTGGAGCTGTAACATAAATCACTACATGCCGATACCTGGTATAACGTAACTATCTTAGATCCAAGTATTGTTGGAACATGTGCTTCTACAAGAGACTCTTCCGTATCAGAAAATATATCTCTCACGTCTGTACATACTAAGGTGTCTGGATTACATATTCCTATTCTTAGATTGTTTCCTCCACCTGTTGATGCTCCAAATATTATCAAATCATTTGTTTCTGTTTCTGTCAATATTGTTGGGTGTTCACCTGCGAGTGTTGGATTAAATATGTTTTGAAGATTCCCTTTCCGGGTAAAATTAATTCCGTCGTTTGACTCGTATAATGAGTATCCTGCTGGCGAATCTATTCTACATACAAGATAGTATTTGTTTCTGCTTGGACTATAATATACTGATAAGTCTCGTGCTCCTAAATCTGTTATTTTTATGCCTAGATCGGTTATATTGTTCCAGTTCATGCTCAAAAAGTCATTTAAACTTATTTTCGCTACTCCTATACCCCCACTCCCGCCCGTGATCCCGTCTGGGAAATATGTATAGTATATGTATATGTCTTGATTTATGATTATTGCGTCCCCAGCAACACGTTGATCGTTAAATATTTTGCCGAGTAGTTCGTATGATGATAGATCGTATGGGTTTCTAGTTCTATATACTAATAGTACTCCTTGACCGTAATAACCTGATTGATTGTAGAGCACTCCTGTACTTCCCTGAGCGAATACATATGAGTACCCGTTGCCATCGGTGTAGATCGTGTTATCGATTGATTTCAAAAAGAATGGGTCTTTTAAGCCTTCGCCTACGTAGTCGCCTACTATAACGTAATCTATTTCAATTACCGTGCCTGTATTACCACCACCACGTATAAATGGTACTACTGGACCAGATGGTAATGATGTAAACCACGAATGTATCGCTTTAAACCTTCCTGCTGTTGGATCGTAATACCAGATCGACATGTAAGATCGAGATACAACGAGTATGAAATCATACCATGTATTAGCTGTAAACTGAATGCTTGGTGATGCTGTATTGTATGAATATGAACCACCAACTATTTTAGCACATTGTGGGGAGCGTGTTGTTTCGTTAATTCGTGCTATAAAAATTTCGTTGTTTGTGTCGTTCGGTGCTTTTCTGAATCCTATATCAATCCAATACGCGGTTGTTGATGTAATTCTGAATCTTATTCTCAACGCTATATTATCTTTTGATGGTAGGGTCCACTTACCAGACATGTCAAATTGTGAATTATTCGCCCCTACTTCTATATTCAATATACTGTTTGATACAGTTCTAGTAATCGTACCACTCACGGACCATGTCCATCCTTCGAATACATCAAAATCATCTCGGTATTTCTCGGTCATTAATCGAGCGTACAGGTATCCTGGAATTTTTACTGGATTACCCAAGTTCATTCAATCACCACCAATCAACTAGTACTCATACCCTAATATAGATATTTGTTAAGTAGGTTTTATATTTTAGTACACTAGTGCCCCCTTACCCCTTCTGATCCTGCCCCCCGGTGTAAACTCATCTATCACCATAACAAGTGAGGGGTCTTCAACGTTGTGTGTCAATATGACTGCTCTCACCTGCTCCGCATTGGCTGACTCAAAGTAGCACAGCAAATAGTATACATCATTGACCATAGGGTAGAACAATGCCAAATTGTCGAATGTAAAGATCAATTCGGTTATGCGTTGTGCTGGTCTTATATTAAAGAACGCTGTTACCTGACTCCACAACTCCTCTGGCTTGATGCGTTTGGGGTCGTATGACTCGATCGTGTGTGTGAATCTTAAAATCGTGTTTACTGTTTCAACCGAGTAATCAATACACTTGTACTTAGCCGTAATGTAGTCCACCAGTACTGAAAACAAGAACAGCTCATCTATTGAACGTGGATCAACGTTCACAGACAAAATCTTGTTTTTATATTCGCTGTAGACTTTCTTGAATGCTTCACTAATTGAACGCGTTTGAAAGTAGTAGTCCATTTGCATTTCCGAATACATTAGATTCTCATACTCAATGTCCTTCTCCTCTTTTTTTCTCACTCCGTGCAAATACTCCTTGACAAATAGATCTTTGCATTCAGTATACTCTAGATCACCACACGTCTCCTCAAGCCATCTCATAACTTGATCAATGTCATCTGGGTCAAACTCAAGCTTGTCAAGTAACTCGTCTGGTGTAACTTTCTTAACCCATTGGGCGAAAGCCTTAGCCGTGATATACGTAATCTTCATACTCACCACTAAGAATAAGTGTGAACAAGGAACCTAAAAAAGAATAGAATGAAAAAGAGAAAAAAGAAACCGGGTTTAAAATTACTCTCTTATTCTGGGCGGTGTTGGTGCTGTTACTGGTGTAGGTACAGCTCCACGTAGTTCAGCTGGTATCGAGAGACCGTAGTTCTGAGCTAACGTTAGTATTCTTCCAATACGTGGTAGGTACACCTTTGGCTTAACAGCTTTGAGTCCGGTTGGTCCGGATGCCCTCACTCTTATCTCCTCCATTCTCTCCTTCAGCTTCATGCCTCTAGTCTGTGTTGCTACCTGGCTGAACCTTAGAATCTGTGCAACTTGACCTTTACTTAGCTTACTGGGATCCTTGTACCAGGGTGGCGGGGTCGCGATCGTGTACGGTTTCTTGAACCGCGGGGCTCTCAGTAGCCTTAGGATGTACTCCCTACCGAATATGTTAATCGCGGGCATCTATCTCACCTCTACACGTAGATCTTGCCTGCAAACGCTTTAGCGTTCCCAACCACTATTAGGTCGTAGGCTCCAGCACTTAGCGGTGTTGTTAAGTGTATCTTAAAGTAGTCTGCTGAACCCTCAACCGTGAACTGAACTGCTTGCCCGTTGATCTTGACGCTTATAGCCGTAGTATCAAAGTTTATGCATTCGATTGTGTTAGCGTCCACAGCCCAGCACGTTGCCGGCTTGTCAATGAACAGTCTTACTGCGTCTCTTACACCTGTTCTTCCCCAGAGCCCCAGCCAATCGCCGATGTATGGTGTCTCTTTCAGCTGTGGAAATACAAGGTCTAGCATTGATAAACCAATCTTGACTACTGGCTCTGTGTATTGTTTTAGCGTTTTTACAACATACGGTTTCGTGAACTCAACTATCTTGTCTCCAATGTAGATTCCTGCTCCATCCACAACGAGATCTAGTATCTTTTTCTGTAGTTCCTCCATTCTAACTGCCATGCCATCACCTAGGTATTATTTACGTGTTAGAGTTTTTTATATATTTATTCTTCAGTTTTAAATTGACGTATGAGTTCCATCCTACTACTCCAGCTAGTATAATGTTCCATATCCATATCGTCGATTCTGCTGTTGATTCACCAAACATGAACGCTAGTAGTAGTGATAGCCCCATTGCTAGGTACTTGAACATGAACAATGATTTTAACCCCATTCTGCTTATAAGCCATCTCGCTATCGGGTTCATCTCATATGCTCCACGCTTCAACGCTATTAGCGTAGTTGAAATATCTCCCATATTTAAAAATGTGAAAGTCCAAATTGCTTCATCGCTCACCATTTCCTACCCCTCTTTCTTCTCCTCCTTCTTCCCTGTCAATACCTTAAAGTAGTATCCTATGATTCCCCCCAGAGCACTAGACACAGTTGTTAGTATAGTTGCGTCTTGCCTCATTATCAACCAGTATGAAATTGCTGACGCTACTAGTGATACTATTGATACTAGTATCACGATCGTTGCTAGTTTAAACTTCTCGATATCGCTCACGTTTACCTCCTCCCTACCAGCACTCCTACGATTAACCCAACCGCTCCGCTTCCAATAGCGTAGGGTATCATCTTCTTTCTCTCTTCGTCCCGTCCTTTGTTGTAGCCCTCGCTGTATCCCTTATCCCATGCCTGCTTGTAAATTGTCTCCGCGTAGTCTTGCATGTCTTTAATTGTAGACTCGTACATTGTTTTAATTGTGTTTAAGTGGTTCATCGCTGTCTCGTACTCCTCCTGTGTGATCCTTCCTTGGTTTCTCCATTGACTCAATAGTTGCTCAAGGCTCTGAGTGCTCTCATTGAACTTTTCTTTATACTGATTGATCGTTTCGGGCGGTGGCGGGGGCGGCGGTGCCTCGGGCGGGGTCGGTGGCGTAGTGTTCTCTACAAAGAACGATCTTACTACTTGTATTCCGAGTCCAATGCCTGCCCCCACAAGTGCCCCCGTTATACATCCCTTTGCGATGGCGATCGCCAATGGTGTAGCAGTTCCAAGTGTTTTAACTGCTAGTACTCCAGCACCCACTAAACACCCTCCTACCGCTAATCCTGTGATCAACTTGCTGGCGAATTCATCCCAGTTGAACCATCCAAAGAACATCACCATCTCGTCTGTAATTTCAAGATTTACTGTGTCCGCTGTTGAACCAATGTAACCCGGTGATACATTCTTTGAAACGTAGTACGGCATCAACGCTGGTATTAACTCTGACTTCGGCTTGGTTCCAGCTTCTCTTAAGAACTCTCTCCCAATAGCCGGTGGCATATATGAATTTGAAAACACGTAGTCAAACATCTGATCTATGCTCGTGAACTTCTTCTTTATCCTAACCTGAACGTATCTGTGATAACCCGAGTCGTAAACCAGTAATCCCCCATCGTATACTTCGATTCTTCCCGTGTTTCCGCTTCTGCTCACAACAAAGACCGTGTACCTCTCATCCGCTGGAATTGGCTGGTACTTAGATGCTCTTGCTGATAGACCCGTCCACTTGTCAATGATGATCACATCAACTATATCTTCACGCGGTGTTATAGATACCGTTGCATTCACAAGGAATATCGTGAACGCTACTAGATCGACTAGCGTTGTTCCATCGTATACCGATGCAATGAGCGTGTATGTTCCTTGCGAAATAGATTTTGCTGTTCTCTGTGCGTCTATGAAATCCCCCAGATCACGAGTAAATACTTGCGTGCCCGCTGGTATAGTTGTGCTGTACTCGTCTGATACTGGTTTACCGTTTAGATCGGCAATTACTACTCTCAAAGTTAAGCTTCGTGTGGTTGGTGAATCAAAGAACACGTATAGTCGTGGCTCCGTGATCCATCCTCGTGCGTGCAAGGGGACACTTATACTAAAGTAGACTGGATCGGCTTTCATGCTATCTGTACAAGTACTACACACTATACTCTCACCCCATATTGAATAATAAAAAAAGATATTATATTTTTAACGTAGTGTTTCAAGTAGCTTGATCAACTTATCGATAAAGATTGCGTAGTCGTTTCTTATCTCTATTATGCCGATCTTTTCGTTAAGATAGTAGATTACATAAGTAGTTGAAAAATCATCACTTTTCAATTTTAAAATTGTAATGTTCTTCGCATACTGTAAGAACTTGTCAAACACTTTCACTCACCTCCCCCTTCTCCTTTCTCCTCCTCCTTTCTCTCTGTTAAGCTTTCCGGTAGCAGTATTGCTCTCAGTAGTGGCAAATAGCTCTTAATAGATGGTAGCTTATCGCTAACTGCTTCACTCACAATGTATAGTAGTGCTCTCACGCGTGGATCATCAAGAACACTCTGCTTGACCACAACTTTCTCCTGCTCTCCCTCCCTAACAATGCTAACCCTACTGTAAAGATCATCAATCATCTTCGTAAGTTTCTCCAACATTTCCTCGTGCTTCTTGAATCTCTCTTCATATGATCTAAAGATCTCAGAGTAGAACTTGTTTATCTCGTTCACGGTCTCTTCTCTGATTGATCTAACAACATCAACGTACTTTGTGCTCTCTGCTTCTCTCAACCAGCTCAGATACTTCTTGTGTAAGAACTCCATGATTTTAACAACGTTATCCCCAGAGAGAGCCCCTAGCTCCTTCGGGATCTCTGCTTCTAAGCGTCTCGGTTTCCGCTTCGGTGTAACCTTTACAACCTCTCCTTCAATGTGCTCCTCGATCTCTTCTACAGTTCTCGCAATATCCTCTGATGCCATACCCTCACCAAGTTGTAATTATTCGTTGTTTTACTTATAAA